>JAGBUD010000046.1 GCA_017630995.1 Clostridia bacterium | reverse complement strand
GAATTGGTGGTAATATCCTCGCTTGTTATATCCTCTTTAAGTGCGGCGATAATATAATCGTCCGCGTTTACCATCATTGAAATACCGTTCATCTCTTTTCTTTCTCCTTTTCAATTCTATCAAGAACCGATTTCTTATAAAATTCGGCACAGTTCTCGTATTCCGAGGGGTCTATCGAAACATGTGCGTTTTCGTTACACGGGGTGTATTCTTCTGCAATTTCGAGCGCGGCGCGCTTTGCAAATACAAGGCTCTCAAGCAAGGAATTGCTGGCAAGTCTGTTCTTTCCGTGAACACCGTTGCACGCAGTTTCGCCTACCGCATAAAGACGCTCCATTGTGGTTTTACTGTTCTTATCAACACCGATTCCGCCCATAAAGTAATGCTGGGAGGGCACGACGGGAATAGGCTCACGCACAGCGTCATAGCCTTCAAGAAGGCAGCGAGCATATATATTCGGAAAATGCGACTTGATTTCCTCCTCCGCTATCGGAGCCATTGAGAGAAACACGTGCTCGCTTCCCTCCTTTTGCATTTCGGAATATATCGCATTTGTGACGACGTCACGCGGGAGAAGCTCGTTTACAAATCTCTCTCCCTTTGAGTTGAGAAGAAGCGCTCCCTCTCCTCTCACCGATTCCGATATGAGAAATGCTCTGCCATCGGCTTCGGTATACAGTGTTGTTGGGTGAATCTGAATATAATCAATATCGCGAAGCTCTATAGAATACTTTATCGCAAGGGCAAGCGCGTCACCCGTGAGATGTCTGAAATTCGTTGAGTGCTTAAAAAGTCCGCCTATTCCACCCGTTGCCAAGACCGTGTAATCTGCGAGGATAGGCTCATACTCGCCCTCCGCCCCTCTTACGACTGCGCCGCGACAAATGCCGTTATTGAGAACGAGGTCAACCATTGCGGTGTATTCAAGGAGAGTGATATTATCCCGCTCTCTTGCGGTGCGCAAAAGCGCAGAGGTTATTTCCTTTCCCGTTTCGTCCTTATGGAAAAGGATACGCGGACGGGAGTGCGCACCCTCGCGGGTGTAATCAAAGTCATCTCCGCATTTTTCAAAATCCGCACCAAAAGCAACGAGGTCGTCTATAACCGCCCTTGAAGAGCGAATCATTATATCAACAGATTCGGGATTATTTTCATAATGCCCCGCGCGCATCGTGTCCTCAAAAAAGGAATCGTAGTCACCGTCGTCGTGCAAGACGCAAATTCCGCCTTGGGCAAGAAAGGAATCGCTTTCTTCAGCCTTGCTTTTGGTTATAACGAGGACGTTTTTATCCTTTGGAAGATTTAAGGCACAGTAAAGTCCCGCAACTCCGCAGCCAACAATCAATACGTCGTATTTTTTCATTTTGCAAGCTCCAACATTCTGTCAAGCGGTTTTTGCGCCGCAATGCAAACCTCATCAGGAAGATTTATCTCCTTATCCTCTTTTTCAAGAACCGAGAGGATATTTTCAAGAGTATTGAGCTTCATATCCGCGCAACAAGGGGTGGGCGCGGGATAATAGAATTTCTTTTCGGGGTTATCGGTTATAAGCTTATAGTCAACACCGTATTCGGTGCAAACGATAAACTCATTCGATTCGCTTTTCGCAACGTAGTCAATAAGCTCCGCGGTGCTTCCGATATAATCGGCAATGTCAAGAAGTGCGGGCTCACATTCGGGGTGAATGAGAATGGGGGCGCCCGGGTGCTGCGCCTTTACGTCAAGAAGCTCCCTTGCTCCGATTGACGCGTGTATCGGGCAGTAGCCGTCGTTTAATATTATATTCTTCTCGGGCACCATTTTTGCAACGTAGCTGCCGAGGTTTTTATCGGGAATGAAGAATATATTTTTATTCGGTAGCTCGCGGACTATCTTTATCGCGTTTGACGAGGTTACGCAAACGTCGCTTTTCGATTTAAGCTCCGCCGTTGAATTTATGTAGCAAACAACCGCGAGGTCATCGTACTCTTCTCTCATCTTCTCGATTTTTCCCTCTGCAACCATGTGCGCCATCGGGCAATCTGCGCTTGGGTCGGGCATCAAAACCTTTTTATCGCGATTGAGTATCTTTGCACTTTCACCCATAAAGCTAACACCGCAAAAAACTATTATTGACGCAGAGCTTGCCTTTGCTATCTTTGCAAGATAGAACGAATCACCTACGTAATCGGCAACGCTTTGCGCTTCTGCGGGGGCATAATAGTGCGCGAGGATAACCGCGTTTTTTTCCTTTTTCAGCTCCGCTATTTTCTTTTTCATATCTTATATCCTTATCTTTAACCGAAAACGGTTATATTTCAAGCATTTTAAACCAATTTATTATACCACCGCGCGCGCAATCTGTCAAGTAATCTGTAAACTTTTAGGGGCTTCTTTTTCTTTTTTGTTTCATTTCTACATATTTTCCGTCAAAAAACGAAGAAAAAGGTGCAAAACTGTGAATTTTGCACCTCAAAAATATGCCATTTTTTATATTTTATTTAAAAATCAAAGCACGGTACAATCACTGTCAGAGAAAACCGCAAGCTCCGACGAGGATATATCCCGCTCGCAAGGCTTTAAAAATCGTATTTTCCGCTCGCCGTATGTGACGAAATAGTAGGTAAATTCATCGAGGTCAGAGAGAGAGGAATAAACCGTGAACACGCTTTTATTTTCATCGGTTAAAACACAGCCGCGCGGCACGGATACGCTATCCAAGATATGAAAATGGCGCATTATTGCCTCCTCCCTCGATTTTGCGGGGTCGGCTGCGGACTTGACGAAGAAAGCGCGCACAAATCGCGAGGCAGAGGAAAAGTCCCCCGGCAATCCTATCGCGCCCATTCCGCGCGAATATCTCTTTAATTCGAGCTTTGGTGCGATATTGTTTTTCGGCACTCCGCGTCCGAGCTGGGCATAGGAGGAAAGGTTATACTTATGAAATAAAAACGGGGGCGAGTTTGTTAAGACTCCGTATGGGTTTTCGTGTATTTTCAGCCCATCTCGAGTTGGCTCGACGGTTATTGCGCCGCTCTTATCGGCTATCATAAAATGAAGCGGCGTGCTTTTTAGGTCGGCTGAAAAATCGGCGGCTGCGAGCGAAAGGCCGCAAAGAAGCTCTCTTGCTGATTTTAGGCTCGCGCACCGCGAAAGAATGAACAAAATAAACTCGTGCGCCGCGACCCGACACTTTGTCTTGCCGGATTTTTGGTAGTATGCAAAATCGGGAAAATTGAGCGCCGCTGTGGCGAGTCCGCGCTCGTTTTGCGCGTCGTACAAAAGCGGATATCCGCTTTTCACAATTCCCCTGCCGAGAATGGCAAAATGCGCGGAGATAGGCGGCTGATACAGAAATTTCAGCTTATATTTTCTGCCAATGAAAATCAAGCTTTCGGATAATGAATATTCAAGGTCGAGCGTTCTTCCAAACAGGTTAAAATTTCCCCCGTAAAAATCAGAATCGGTGAGGACTGCCGTGCACATAAAAATCTCCTTTTATGTGATTTTTTGCGCTATGAGAAAATTTATTCGCAAAATGCGAAAAAGGTTGATTTTTATAACCGACTGTGATATACTTTGAATATACATATTTAATACAGTTTTTGAGGTGAAGATATGAAAAATCAAAACTCCCTTGACACCCTTTGCGCAGCACTCTGCGACATCATCGGAATTGAAGCGCCCGAGCATGCCGCTGCCGCAAACACCGACCTTTTGGCATATGCAAAGGAGATCCTCGGCGACACAAAGGCGGACAGAATTCTTATGTACAATCCCGACGCTATCGCACAGTGGATAAGCGAAAAATACGAGGATATGATAAACATAGTTAAAAACAGAACTGACCTTGAGCTTCCTATGGCTACCGTTATGCCCTCCGTTACTCCCGTTTGCTTTGGCACGATGTACACAGGTGCGCAGCCCGCGGTGCACGGAATTCAGTCCTACACCAAACCGGTCATCAAGATTGACACGATTTTCGACGCGCTTATAAGAGCGGGAAAGAAGCCCGCGCTGATTGCGGCAACCTCGAAATGCAGCCTTGCAAACATTTATCTTGAGCGCAATATGGACTATTTCATCTGCGGCTCTATAGAAGAGGTTAACGCAAAGGCGGCAGAGCTTATTATTGCAGACGAGCACGATTTCATTCTCGTTTACAACGGAAACTACGATGCCTTTATGCACAAATTCGGACCCGAAGCACCCCAGACCCTTGCGGAGCTTCGCGCAAATGCGAGAACGTTTGGAATGATAGACACCCTTGTTCAAAATCACTGGAAGAGCCACAACACTCTTATCGGATTTGCAATGGACCACGGCTGCCACGAGATAGACGGCGGAGCCGGCTCTCACGGTCTTAATATGGACGAGGATATAAATATCAAGCATTTTTACAAGATTCACAAAAAGCAGGCTTAATTTTAGATAGAAAAAAGGACAGAGGTAACCACTCTGTCCTTTTTTTGCGTTTACTTTAAAATAACTTCAAGACAAGCATAAAGCAAAGGAGAATTCCGAGGAATACGAAGTTGAAAATCGAGAAGCGAATGACGTAATAGAGGATTTTTCCCGGATTATGCTTGATATATTCGCGGAAGGTTATAAGGCTTGCGAGAGATGCAATCAGAGTGCCGGCACCGCCGATATTGACACCGACGAGCAGGTCGGCATAGTTTTCCGTGAATTTAGAGAGAAGTATTGCCGAGGGAACGTTGCTTATCACCTGACAGGAGAGAGCCGAAAAGACGAGCGTGCTTTTATCAAGAAGCGAGGAAAAGAGCTGATTTACCACGTCTATTCTCGCCATATTTCCCGAGAATATGAAGAAGAAAACAAAGGTGAAAAGCAAGGGGTAATCTACCGCTAGGAGCGCCTTTCTATCCATAAAGAGCAGCACGAGGGGGATAATCACGAGTCCTATGCGGTAATCAATAACCTTAAAGACGATTATAATTGAGAGCGCAAAGAGGAGAAGATATATCACCGTGCGAGAAATGGGGAGGCTCGTTTTCTCGTCGGCAAGAGAGAGCGGCTCCGCCTTTACGAATATGATGCACGAAATCCTTATAAGCAGAATTGCCAAGAGAAACGGCGGCGCCATAATCGACATAAACTCAAGGGTTGGAATGTCAAACTCCGTGTAAAGATAGAGGTTTTGCGGATTTCCAAAGGGGGTGAGCATTCCGCCGAGATTTGCGGCGATATTCTGCATAATAAAGGTGAACGCCATATATTTTTCCTTACCCGTTGAGGTGAGGACAAAATATCCGAGGGGCAAAAACGTGAGTAGCGCCATATCGTTTGCAATCAGCATTGAGCCGATAAAGGTTATATAAACGAGGGCGAGAATGCTCATTCGCGCGTTTTTAAAGAGGACAACGACCTTGCGGGCGAGTATGTAAAAGAACCTCACGTTTTTGAGCGCGCAAACTACGGCAAGCACGCAAAAAAGACAGGTGAGCGTTTTATAATCGAAATATCCGAGATATTCTTCGTCGGGCGGAACTATTATGCTCGTTACCGCGGCGGCGGCAAATGCGATGAGCATAACGACGTTTTTTCTTCCCCACGCGAAAATCGCGTGCAAGACGTGTAAAAAATCCGCACCGTGACTGTGATTTGAATGCAGTGCTCCGTTCATTTTTCTCCTAAAATAAATAGTGTATTTTTAAAAGCCAAGGTATATTTTACACAGAATGCACCCGTTTGTCAAGAGAAAAATTATGTCTGCGAAATAGCCTTATGCAAATTTCGCAGACATTTTTTTAAATATCGTATTTTGCGAGAATTTGGCTCGGGGATTTTCTTACGAGGAGAAGTATCGGGAGAATTCCGCAGCCAACGCAAAGGGCGCAGGTTAAAACGAGGAGCAATGCTCCGAGCCACGCCGGATAATAGAACACAGCCTCGAAGATAACCGAGCTTGAAAGACAGAATCTGACAAATGCGCTCATCGCAAAAAATCCGATAAGAACCGTCAGCACGGTCAAAACTATTGACTCTATCATAAACTTGAAAACGAGGTTTTTACGCGACACGCCTATGGCTCTGTATATTCCAATCTCCTTAATGCGAAGCATAAGTGAGGAGCGCATTATGAAATACATACACACGCTCAAAACCAAGACGACAATGCCCATTGAGATAATACCCGCTATAACCGAGCGCACCTTTCCAACCATAAGGGTGTTGAATATAGAGTTTGGCGTGATTATAGGCTCCATATAATAGTCGTCTGATTCTATGTCACCGAGGTTTTCATATATCCACTGCTCTGTTTTTTCGGGGTCGTAGGAATGGATTACCGTGTATGCGTAGTCGGAAACGTACTCAACGACGTTTTTCGCCTTGTGCTCGACACCGTTATAGACAACGCTCATTTCCGTTTTTTCCTTGTCGGTGTATCCGTAAGAGAGCGCAAGCACGTGGGTGGGGCCTATTTTCTTGCTTATCTTTATATAGTCCGAATCGGTAACGAGGAATGAATTAAGCAATCCTTGGTAATTATGCGCGCCGCTTGAGTAATACTCTCCCTCATAGCGCTTATAGTAGTCTTCAATCCTAAAATATGGATCGTATTGATCTATTTTCTGGCTTTGCGCGGGGTATTCTCCGTGAATTTTTTTATACTCTACCGCGGAATAATACTCGGGGTCAACAAATAAGTATTTCGCATCCTCGACGTTCTTCTCGCAGTAAAGCCAAGCTTCAAAGGTTTGGTTAAAGGAATAGTTGCGAAGCCAAGTATCAAGCTCGGAATAATAGCTTTCGCGGAATTCAAAGTAGTATTTATCAACAATTTCACCCCAATGCTCGTAGTACAAGGGGTCGCTTTCGCTATCCGAATCGGGATAAAGCTCCTTCATCTTATCTTTTATAAGAGTGTCCGTCCAATAGAGGTCCGGTCTTGTTTTTTCGAGCCAAGTATGATAGCTTGAATAAAGGGTTACTACCTCTGCGACCTCAAATGGAATACCGTTCAACATAACGATTTCGCCATTCGACACGGTATAATCGCTTGCCGCATTATCAGCCGTCAAGAAAATGACCTTACCGTCCTCGAGGATATTATATCCACTATTGCTTGCAAGCTGCAAGGACATCGGGCTATATTCATACGCTTTTTTTGCGAGCATAAACGAATCCACGTACACTGCTCGCTCGGAGGAATCTATGATTCCCGCAACTCGAATATAGTTGCCGCTTACACCTCTTACCGAGGTGACAAGACCGATGAGATCCTCCCTTTCGGTTATATAACCGAGGGTGGATTTTTCAAGCAGGTCGTCTGCGATTTCGGTGGTTATGATAGCCTCGTCTGCAGAAAGATTTTCGGTCTTACCCGCAACGACTCTTTTGTCCTTGGCAAGCTCGATATCGAGATAGACGGCACTGGTGCCGAAGTTAACACCGGTTGAGCCGCTGTCAAAGGTTTCAAAGAAGCCTTGGCTAAAGGTTATTTCATCATATCCGCTTTGATATCCGTTGGTCATATAGAGCGAATCAACCGCCGCTTCGGGATTTCCAAGCGCGGAGCTGATTATTTTTGAGGTTTCGCTATCCTTTGTCAAGACGTAGAACACGTTGTGGTTATAGGTGTTACGCGCGTTCATAACCTCGCCTATCGACGTGCCGAAGATGGCTGTCATAAGAACGAGCACCGCAGCAAACATAATCATAACCGCATGCAAGGCGCGCTTACCGCGCTTTTTCTTTTTGCCGCGAAGCGAGTTGAAGTTATGCACGTATCCGCTCTTTATGGAGTGCAAGAGTCCGAAAAGTCTGCCGTGCTTCTTTCCCTCTATGGCGGGGAGCCTTGACATATCTATATCGGCGCTTACAGTGTTTTCTGTGACCTTTTCCTCATAAACACCCTCATAGAGCTTGATTTCACTGCCCTCGTCGATAAGCTTGACGTCAGTCGAGTCTATCTTAACAAAGAGCTTTCCGCCCTCGTTTATAATTTTGAGCTTTATGGGAGAGGCGGGCTTTTCGCCGTAATATTCTATCTCGGTGCTATCGTCAGAAAGCTCGTGCTTATCGTATTCGCCGAGGTAGATTGCGTTTTTATCCTTTGCGGCATAGCCGTTTGCCGAGTCGTTATTCCTTACGGAAACGACGCTTCCGTCGCGCAGCTCTATAACCGTGTCGCAATAATAGTCAACGAGCTTTGCCTCGTGGGTGACAAGAAGAACGAGGTGGTCCTTTGCTATTTGCTTAAGCAGGTCCATAACCATTATGGTGTTTGCCTCGTCGAGATTTCCCGTCGGCTCGTCTGCAAGGATTATCTGCGGATTTTTAACTATTGCGCGGGCTATGGCGATTCTCTGCTGCTGACCGCCCGAAAGCGTGTCGGGCAGGCGCTTTGAATACTTATCCATTCCAACGTTTTTGAGGGCGGCAAACACGCGCTCCTCCATTTGTGCACCGTCCTTCATTCCAAGAAGACGGAGTGCGTTTGCCACGTTGTCATAGCAGGATTCGTTCTTATTGAGGTTATAGTTTTGGAAGATATAGCCTATGTATTTGTTTCTTATTACGTCGGTGCTGCTTTTTATATTTTTTCCGTCTATAAAAATACTGCCGCCCGAGTAGTTATCAAGTCCGCCGATGAGATTTAGGAGGGTTGTTTTTCCGCAGCCCGAACGTCCGAAGATGGCAACGATTCCGCGCTCGGGCAGGTCAAGAGAAACGTTATTGACGACGTGGATTTCGTTTTGCTTGCCCTTGTTGAAATATTTATCGAGTCCCGTAAGCTTAATCACTTGCTGCTACCTCCTCTCAACGACTTTTTAACGCTTTCGCCGAAAATTCTGCCGATTTGCTTCTTTGTTACTCTAACGGTAAGTATAAACACACCGATAAAGATAAGACCATACTGCCACGGGTAAAGATAGGTGAACATATCGTTGAACCTTGGCGTGGTGAATATCAAAATTCCAACGCCTATAACCATAAGGTAGGCGGGAATGAGGGTTATCAGCATTCTTGCGTGCATAGCAATCTTTATAACCTTTGCGGTTATGCCCATTGAACGCATTATTGCAAGGTCGCCCTTGAATGCGTCAAGCGCGCGTCCCGAGCAAAGATTTATGAAGAATGCAAGGAATACTATTGCAACGACCCACATTATTGCGCTGAATATCGCAGAAATGAAATTAAGAATGAGCGTCAGCGTATCGGGGCTATACGTAGTGTCGGAGGTGACCGCAATATATCCGTCGGCACACATTTGCTCTGCAATCTGATGCGCCTTTGCGTCACTTTCAAAGAAGAGAGATGCCTGCGCATAACTATCCGAAAGCACGCCCTCCGCTATATCAATAAGAATGTAGGGGCTAACGTAAAGGGAGCATTTGCTATAGTAGTATGCTGAGCTTGATGCTTCGGGCTCCGTATCGGTGAGCCAAGACTCGTTAAATGCTTTCTCGAACGTGAGGTTTTGGCTAATACCCGTGTAGTAATCGTAGGTGTAATAGGTTGTTGCGAAATAGAGGTCGGTGTTAAGCTCCTTATCCTTGTTTATTTTAAGAAACTCGTGGTAGGCCTCCGACGTAACGTACATCTTATTTTTCTCTACGGAGAAGCTTGGCGCAAAATCATAAAAGTTATCGTAATATCCCGCGCCGCTCGCGTCGGTAACGGAAATAGCGATTCTCTTATCGCCGCGCGCCGCCATATATCTCACCGCGGTGGCAATCTTGAAGCCCTCCTCGGTAAAGAGGCATTTGGGGGTTAGATTGTTGTCAACGTAGTAATGAACACCGACAACCGTGTACTCAAGCGTGTCTATAATGAGCTTATCGCGCAAAATTTCGCTCTTTCCGACGTAGGTCTTATAGGAAATTGGGAGAGAAAGAAAAACCTCGTTTGCGCTTTCGGGATATTTGCCTATATATCTGTCACCGAAATCCTCTCCGTACGTGTAATTGAAGATAATACCCTCGTCGTATTCGTCCTCGCTTTGACGGGGGAAATATGCATACGTTCCGCCATCGTCAAGCAAAACGTCATATCTTACGCTCTTCTCTGCACCGTATTTCTCAACGATAAGCTTGAATTCCTCGTCGCTAATAACCGCGCCGTCCTGCCTTGTGAAAACGACTCTTCCGTCCATATGCGTGAACATATATGATTTTTCAAAGAGTCCCGCCGCATTTCCCGATATACCTGTCACAAGGAAGATTCCAAGCGTTCCGATTATCATCAATGCGCAAAGGAACACCGAGAGCCTTGGACGAGATGTAAACATAACTTTGCCAAGCTGAATTCCCTTTTGCAATGATTTTCCAAGCGTTTTTTTGACACGCCCCGTCTGCTTTACGGTGTTCGGCAAGGCTTCGGTTTCTTCGATGCTATTTTTCTCCCTCAAGCTTCTGTCAAATTCAACGCTTCCGTCAAAGACGCGGATATGCCTTGTTGCACACTCGGCAACGTCATCAAAATCGTGGGTTACGACAATCAAAAGCTTATCGCGAGACACCTCGCGAAGAAGCGCTATTATCTCGCGTGAGGTTTGGGAATCAAGGTTTCCCGTAGGCTCATCGGCAAGGATTATAGGGCTATCCTTTGCAAGCGCTCTTGCAATAACGCAGCGCTGCTTCTGTCCTCCCGAGAGTCTGCTTCCCTTGTGATTGAGGTGGGATTTGAGTCCAACGCGCGTGAGAAGCTCAACCGCCTTTTTTCTGCGCGCCCTTTTATCGTCTATATGCATCAAGGCGAGCTCGACGTTTTGCAAAACAGTAAAGCTTTCGATTATATTATAGTCTTGGAAAATGAATGATATATACTTTTCCCTATACTCCTCCCATTCGGGCTGAAGATAATGAGATGTGGTTTGCCCCTCGATATAAAGCTCGCCCTCCTCATAAGAATCCATACCGCTGATTACGTTCAGGAGCGTGGATTTTCCGGAGCCGGACTGACCCGTGATTGCAACGAATTCCCCTTTATCAAAGGACAAATTAACCCCTCTGATACCAACGGAAACGTTGCCCTCGGAAACGTATATTTTTCCTATGTCCTTTAAGCTCAAGAGTGACATAAAAATGCACCGTCCTTTCGGATTTAAAATTTGTTCCGCAAATTTTTGCCGCTACATTTAACCGAAACCGCACAAATTTACAGCCGCGTTTTCTTCCCGTAGATAACGCAATATTTTATACATATATTATATATATATCTATCGCATATGTCAACATAATATTTATGAACAAAAAAACGGCGGTGGCTAACCGAAGCGCCACCGCCGTTTTAACTTTGTCTTTATTTAGTTTTGTTTTATCTAAAGGTTAAAGATAAAACCGAGCCAAAATCATTCTGCCTTCTTGGTATACTTTATACCGGCGATTTTGATATATTCATCGTCACCCTCGGTGCCTTCAACGAATGAATACTCACCTGCATAGTCGTCAGCATCTTCTGCATCGGAGGGGAAAGTGAATATAATGATTTCCTCTTCCTCATCGTTTACAGTTATCTCGTAAGTGCCCTCGATGGTCTTGGTGAAGCCAAAAATCTCATAGGTAACAGTCACGTTTTTGCCGGAGAAAGCATACGTCGTTGTTCCCAAAGTGGACTCATACTCGCCCGAAAGGGTCTTGCCGCAAGATGCAAGCGTAAACGCGCAGCCGAGAAGCAAAACGCATACAAGAACTGAAGAAATAATCTTTTTCATTTTCAAAAACCTCTTTCCATTGATATTAAACCGCGATAATGTCATTCGGTTTGATATGATTATATCACAGAAAATAAAAAATGTCACTACTTTTTTGAATTTTTTGGGAAATTTAATTTTATTTAAGAAACTTAATATTCCTTATTAATTAAAACTTGCGCCAAACCATCTTATTTACTACGCCCGTATAGGACTGAATAATCTTTACAACCTTTGTGGAAACGTTTTCTTCAACGTATACGGGAACGGGAATTCCGCAGTCACCGTTTTCATTCATGCTGACCGCAGTGTCTACCGCTTGGAGCAAGCTGTTTTCGTCTATACCCGCAAGGATAAAGCATGCCTTATCAAGCGCCTCGGGACGCTCGGTGGAGGTACGAATACAAACCGCGGGGAAAGGATGACCTACACTTGTGAAGAATGAGCTTTCCTCTGGAAGCGTTCCGCTATCCGAAACTACCGCAAAGGCATTCATCTGGAGCTTATTATAATCGTGGAATCCGAGAGGCTCGTTTCTTATAACACGCTTATCGAGAACGAATCCGCTCTTTTCAAGGCGGTTGCGGCTTCTCGGGTGGCAAGAATAAAGAATCGGCATATCGTATTTTTCGGCAAGCTTATTGATAGCTGTGAAAAGGCTTACGAAATTCTTTTCGGTATCAATATTTTCTTCTCTGTGCGCTGACAGAAGAATGTACTTTTGAGGCTCCAATCCAAGACGGTCAAGAACGTCGCTCGCTTCAATCTCTGCAAGATTTTGATGAAGCACCTCTGCCATAGGAGAACCGGTTACGTAGGTTCTTTCCTTGGGGAGTCCGCACTCGTGTAAATAACGGCGCGCGTGCTCTGAATATGCGAGGTTTACGTCCGAAATGATGTCAACGATTCTTCTGTTGGTTTCTTCGGGAAGGCACTCGTCCTTGCAACGATTTCCTGCTTCCATATGGAAGATAGGAATATGAAGTCTTTTTGCAGCAATTGCGGAAAGGCAAGAATTCGTGTCACCGAGAATGAGAAGCGCATCGGGCTTTATCTGATTCATAAGCTTGTAGGAGCAATTTATGATATTACCTACGGTTGCGCCAAGGTCGTCACCAACCGCGTCCATATAAACCTCGGGGTCGGCAAGCTTCAAATCCTTAAAGAAGACGCCGTTAAGATTATAATCATAGTTTTGACCCGTGTGTGCAAGAACGGTGTCAAAATACTTACGGCACTTATTTATAACCGCCGCAAGACGAATTATTTCAGGGCGTGTGCCTACGATTATGAGTAGCTTGAGCCTACCGTCATTTTTAAAATGCACGTCACTGTAATCAAGTTTAATATTCATTTCCATTATTCTACCACCTCAAAAAACGTGTCCGGTCTATTTTTATCAAAAAGCTCGTTTGCCCACATAACCGTGACAAGATTTTCCGTTTCGGAAAGATTTATAATGTTATGGGTGTAGCCGGGGAGCATATGCACCGCCTCAATCTTATCACCGCTTACCTCAAAATTCAAAACCTCATCGGTTCCGATTTTTCTCTGCTGTATAAGTCCGTGACCGCTGACAACTATGAAAAACTCCCACTTCGTATTATGCCAATGCTGACCCTTTGTGATTTTGGGCTTTGAAATATTTACCGAAAACTGTCCGCACTTTTCGGTGCGAAGAAGCTCGGTAAACGAGCCGCGGTCGTCAACGTTCATATTAAGCAAAAACGAAGCCTTTTCCTTGGGAAGATATGAAAGATAGGTGCTATAAAGCTTCTTTGCGAATGAATTATAGGGTATTTCGGGCATCATAAGAGTTGATGACTGCGCCTTGAACGAATCAAGAAGGTCAACGATTTCTCCGAGTGTTACCTTGTGTGTAATAGGTGCAGCGCAGTATTTGCCGTCATCACACAAAACGGTTTCTATTCCTTGGAATTCGCAACGGTGCTCTTTTGATTGAAGAGCCGCTATCATTTCGTCAACCAAATCGTCTATGTAAAGTAGCTCGAGCACGACGGCGCGATCGTTCACCGTAATGGGAAGATCGTTTGCAATATTGTTGCAAAAGGTAGCCACCGCACTGTTATAATTAGGTCTGCACCATTTTCCGAAAAGATTCGGGAAGCGGTAGACAAGAACCTTTGCACCCGTTTCTTCTCCGTAGGAGAAAACAAGCTCCTCTCCCGCTTTCTTGCTTCTGCCGTAGTCACTGTCGTATCTTCCGATGCAGGTTGCTTGAATAGACGAGGAAATCATTACGGGACAAGTGTTCTTATACCTTTTCAAAAGCTCAAGAAGCTTTGAAGCAAAGCCAAAATTGCCTTGCATAAATTCCTCGGGATTTTGGGGGCGGTTTACTCCCGCAAGATTAAAAACGAAATCCGCATTCGCGCAGTACTCATCCAAAAGCGCAGGATCGGTGTCGATATCGTATTCAAAAATCTCACCGATATTAAGCGCGGGACGGGTCCTGTCCTTTCCGTCGCGAATGTTTTTGAGCGCAGCACAAAGATTTTTGCCAACAAAACCTTTTGCACCGGTTACCAGTATGTTCACCATATCACCTCAGTATCATTTCAAAACAGCTGTTCAAATGCTTCTATCACTGTAATTGCTTGTGTTTTTTCCGTTGCAATTCCGGTATTATACAACATTTCCAAATGTTCTGCAAATTGATCGTTAATCAAGGACTTTTGTTTTAACAAAGACAGTCCCCCGCTAAACTTAGCGTCCAGATTTTCTCGAATCGCTGAGTTCTCACCGAAAATCCACAAATCCATCGGGTTCATGCTGGTTTTTACGATCTTCCTGCCCAACGATTTTTTAATTTTCGCTTTATACAACAGCCAACCAAACAATGTTCCCACACCGATTCTTTTAATTTTTCTAATCGTCTGCAGGAGTTTTCCTTCTGTCATTAGTCCACCATTATAACGCTGCAAAGGTATTTTTGCCGCTTCAGGATGCTTGGTAAGAACCCATTTTTCATACAAATGGTGCTTGTTGCGCAAATTGAAAGGAACCTGCTCCAGACAGAAAACAAAGAAATCCCTATACAAAAACGGAGAATAGCAATGAACAAAGTTTTCACAAACAGCCTTACTGGCACCAACCCCCATAAAGCCTCTTGTTCTCATCTTAAATTTCTCGATATTCTCTTCTCCGTCCCAAGTCTCTTGGGTCATATGTGCGAGCTTTGTTGAATACGCTCCGGGATATTTTCCCTCCTTACCGTAAGAGAATACACCTACAATCGCGTCTCCAAGATCACCCGTATGCAGCAAGCCATATTTATTAAAATTGATCTTTTCAAGTGTTAGGTAACTGTGCGCTATGCCGGAGTACAAGGACTGTCCGCAATTCATCTTGGTAACCGGTTCATAAGCAAGCAGCATATCTCCGTTGTCAAGGGGATTGATCATAAACTGGCTGTTCAGGTGTTTTGCTACTTTTTGGGCCACCTGT
>JAGBUD010000045.1 GCA_017630995.1 Clostridia bacterium | reverse complement strand
CCGTGCTTGAAAGCATCTGCGATTTTTTCCTTAAAGTCAAGGCTTTTTGCTTTGACCCCACCGAGATTTTGAAAGTGTTGTCATTCATAGTATCGAGCATAGCGGAAAACGGAGAAATAAGAGCCGTAGTAAGCTATATTGCCGATTTTGCGGAGCCGCTGTATACGGCGCTGCCGTATATAGCCTTGGCGCTGCTATTTGCGTTTGCCCTTTTCGGCAGAAAGCTATTGCTACCCGCAAAGTTTCTTTTTTTCTTTGCGGTGGGTTTTTTTGTAGGTGTGAACTTTATCGCGCCCCTCGTAGCCGCCAGCCTTGAGATTCCCGCTCTGATTTGCGGCCTTGCGGTCGGCTTTATTTTTGCCACACTATGCAAATTCTTGTACGTTGCCGTTTTTGCCGTGATAGCGCTTTATTCTGCGTATATAAGCGCATCATTCGTCTTTTCGCTTTTTGGCGAGGCTCAGGAATTTTTTATCGCGTCTTTTGCGATTGCGGTGGGGGCGGTTGTAGCGGCATTTGTATTCAGAGAATACGTTGAAATCCTTGCAACAGCAACGCTCTCGGGTTTTCTTCTGTCAATAACGGTTAAATATATGATTTTTGATTTTTCAAATCTTGCATTTTTCGGTGATGGCACCGCTTTGCCCGTTCTTGCTTTAACGCTTCTCGTCTCCGCTTTGGGAGTATCTGTGCAGCTAAAAACCCGAAGAAAAAATCAAATCGCGTAACGTGAAAAGATAAAACTACAAAACTGTAATTATAGTTCTTTTCGTCTTGACTTTTTTGTGTTTATGTAGTACAATATATAAAGTGAGAAAATTTTTTCAATATCAACAAGGAGAATTTTATGGAAAAGTCAAGAGAACTTGAACTTAAACGCATTGCCAACGATGTTCGCATCGGAATTGTGGACTCTGTGTATAGCGCCGGATGCGGACATCCCGGCGGATCGCTTTCTATAGCGGATATTCTTACATACCTCTACTACGAGGAGCTTAACGTTGATCCCAAAAATCCTAAAATGCAGTCCAGAGACCGTTTCGTGCTCTCTAAAGGACACACTGCACCTGCGCTCTATGCAGTTCTTGCAGAAAAAGGATTTTTCCCCAAGGAAGATCTCAAAACGTTGAGACAGATTGATTCTCATCTTCAGGGTCACCCCGATATGAAGGGCACTCCCGGAGTTGATATGACAACCGGATCGCTCGGTCTCGGTTTCTCCGCTTCTTGCGGAATGGCGCTTTCTGCTAAGGTTTATAACGATTCATACCGCGTATACACCGTGCTTGGTGACGGTGAAACCGAGGAAGGTCAGGTTTGGGAGGCTGCAATGTTCGCCGCTCACTATAAGCTTGACAATCTTTGTGCGGTTCTCGACCTTAACGGTCTTCAGATCGACGGACCTATCACCGAGGTTATGAATCCCATGCCTCACGATGAAAAGTTCCGTGCTTTCGGTTGGCACGTTATCGTTGTTGATGCTCATAGCTTTTCCGAGCTTGAAGCGGCATTCGCAGAAGCAAAGACGGTTAAGGGCAAGCCCACCGTTATTATTGCTAACAGCGTAAAGGGTAAGGGTGTTTCCTATATGGAGAACAAGTGTGAATGGCACGGTCAGGCTCCCAAGGAAGATCTTTATAAGGTCGCAATAGCAGATCTTGAAAAAATCGGCGAGAGCCTCAAGTAAGGAGAAAGACGATGGCAGATAAGAAGGCAACAAGAGAAAGCTACGGCGCAGCACTTGCCGAGCTTGGTGAAAAGTACGATTTCCTCGTTCTTGATGCTGACCTTGCGGCAGCAACCAAGACGGGTGTATTCAAAAAGAAGTTCCCCGAAAGATTCTTCGATTGCGGAATCGCAGAGGGAAATATGATAAGCGTTGCAGCAGGTATTGCGACCACGGGAAAGGTTGTTTTTGCTTCTTCCTTTGCAATGTTTGCGGCAGGCAGAGCTTACGAGCAGGTTCGTAACTCTATCGGATATCCTCATATAAACGTTAAAATCGGTGCAACCCACGCAGGTATCACCGTTGGTGAAGACGGTGCAACCCACCAGTGCAACGAGGATATTGCTCTTATGAGAACCATACCCGGTATGGTTATCGTAAACCCCTCCGATGCAAACGAGGCTTATGCGGCAGTTGAAGAGGCAATTAAGTTCTACGGTCCTATGTATTTGAGATTCGGCAGATTTGCAGTTCCCAACCTCACCGCTGAAATGCCCGACTATAAGTTCGAGCTTGGCAAGGGTGTCGTTATGAAAGAGGGCACTGACGTAACTATCGTTGCAACAGGATATATGGTTCACGTTGCTCTTGAAGCAGCAGAGCTTCTTGCAGCAGAGGGCATCAATGCCGAAGTTATTAATATCCACACCATCAAACCCCTCGATGACGAGCTTCTTTGCGCGTCAGCAAAGAAGTCCGGTGCGGTTGTAACTGAAGAAGATCACAACGTTATCGGCGGACTTGGCGGTGCTGTTTGCGAATCTCTCGCAGAAACCTGCCCCGTTCCCGTTATGCGCGTTGGTGTTGAGGATAAGTACGGCAGAAGCGGTAAGGTTCCCGCGCTTCTTGAAATGTACGGTCTTACCAAAGAAAATATCGTAGCTAAAACAAAGGCTGCAATAGCAAAAAAGGCAAAGTAATAACCTGATATTTATTGGCGGAGCGCTCAAGTTGAGCGCTCCGCTTTTTTATTTAAAAAATATTTTAAAAGCTTAATAACGAGCTTAATATCAAAAAAGAGACTCAAAAATCACACAGCACAAAAAAGGATATATTAAAGCCCAAACAAAAGGAATCAAAACAGCAAAAAGAGAGAAAAATGACCATTCTTGTTTACAAAAAGAGTAAAATGTTGTAAAATATATTATAATAAAATTATTGTGGGGTATGACGGCTATGAAAAGAATATTACTGAAGCTCTCGGGTGAAGCTCTCGCAAACGAAAGCGGCGAAATTTACGACGGAGCATTCGTTGATAAGGTTGCAAAGGCTCTTGTTGATTGCAAGAATCGCGGCTACGAAATCGCACTTGTTCTCGGTGCGGGAAATATTTGGCGCGGAAGACAGGGAAATGATATGGACAGAACCGCGGCAGATAGAATGGGTATGCTTGCCACCGTTATAAATTCTATATGTCTTAAAGACGCAATCGAGCGTCAAGGCGCAGCTGCTACTGTTATGACGGCTGTTCCTATGGCACCTCTTGCGGAGAATTATTCTTCCGACGTCGCGAAGAAATATCTCTCGGAGGGCAAAATAGTTATATTCGGCTGCGGACTTGGAATTCCGTATCTTTCAACGGACACAACGGGTGCGGTAAGAGCTGCCGAAATAGAAGCAGACGCAATGTTTATGGCGAAAAACATTGATTACATATACACTGCCGATCCAAGAAAAGACCCTACCGCCAAGAAAATCGAAAAAATAAACGCCTCGGAGGTTCTCGCTATGAATCTCAAGGCTATAGACGCAACCGCAACTGCATTCTGTCTTTCGACGGGAATGCCTATCTACGTGTTCGGCCTTAAAAATCCCGACGATATAATAGCAGCTGTTGAAAACAGCGCAAACGGAATCCTCAAGGGAACCGTTATACTTGCCCAGTAAAATAAAAATTCAACTATACATAAGGAGAAAACAAAATGAAACTCGATACCAAAGATTATGAAGCAAAAATGAAAAAGACCATAGCTTCCTACACTGAAAACCTTTCCACCATACGTGCAGGCAGAGCAAATCCCGATGTTCTTAAAAAGATAAACGTTGATTATTACGGATCTCCCACTCCCATCAACCAGCTTGCTCAGATTTCTACTCCCGAAGCCAGAATGCTCGTCATCACTCCTTGGGATGCTTCTAGCGTGAAGGACAT
>JAGBUD010000044.1 GCA_017630995.1 Clostridia bacterium | reverse complement strand
TAACCTTGAAAGAATTTTTAAATTCGCTTTTTTTGACAGAAAAAGGCAAGCAGATTTATAATAATGCGATTGATGCGATTGCCGATTTCGGTATGAGCACAAAGCTGAAAGACGGTGTTTTGGTCGGGTTTTCGGGCGGAGCCGATTCGGTTATGCTGCTTTTATTCTTGCTTAAATACCGCGAAAGCTTTGATTTTAATATCAAAGCGGTGCACGTAAATCACGGCATTCGAGGCGAGGAAGCTTTGCGCGACGAGCGGTTTTCACGCGAGTTTTGCGCCGACTTGGGCGTTGATTTTGAAGCATTCGAAATAGATATTCCCAAAATTGCAGAAGAGAAAAAACTCGGTCTTGAAGAGGCAGCGCGCAACGAGCGCTACAGAATTTTTAATTCCGTTATTCAAAACGATTTGTCAGTTTCTGCGGTTGCAGTTGCCCATAACGCAACCGATAATCTTGAAACCATTATCTTTAATTTAATGCGCGGAAGCGGTGCGAGCGGTGCTGCAGGTATAAATCCTATGCGTGATAACGTCGTTCGTCCCCTCATATATTCACCAAAGGAACTGATTGTTTCGGCGTTGAATGAGGCAAAAATCCCATTTGTTGTCGATTCAACGAATGCTTCGGTTGATTATTCGCGCAATTATATAAGAAATGAAATTTTGCCGCGTCTTAAGAGAATTTCGGATTCTCCCGAGAATATGGCAACTCGATTTTCGAAAAATATCAGAGAAGATTCTAACTATTTAAATTCACTTGCGGAAAAATTCGTCGATGAAAACGGAAAATGCGGTGAGTTTTCAAAAGAGTCTGTAATTGGTTTGGAAAAGCCGATTTTTTCGCGTGTTCTTATGATTATGTGCAAAAACGCGGGCGTTCCATCGCCCGAAAAGGTGCACGTGGATTCTATTTTTGAGCTTTGTCGCGGGCAGGATTTTTCTTTTTCTTTGCCCGGTGGAATCAGTTTTGTTTCCTTTGAGGGCAAGATTTATCTCGGCGAGCCCCACCGTGAAAAAAGAGAATTTAGGTATCATCTTAAAGAGGGCTTTAATTCATTTTCCGATTTTGGCAGTGCCATAGTTATTTCAAAGGATAAAAAACTTGATTGTTATTCAAATATTTACAAAATAGCAATACAAGAGAAAATAAAATTTGATATAATCAATAGCGGTTTGTATATCAGGTCAAAAAAAGACGGAGATTCATATAAATACGGCAAAATGACAAGAAAGCTCAAGAAGCTTTTCTGTGATAACAAAATCCCCGTTTCAAAAAGAGATGATATACCCATTTTTTGTGACTCGGAGGGAATTTTATGGGTTCCCGGTTTGCGAGTTCGCGATGATTTGCCTAATGGCGAATATTGGTATGTTACTGTGTTAGAGCCACATATAAGGGAAAAGGGAAAAAGATATTTTCACCAATTCACTAAAAACCGAAATTTGAAAGGTATGGAAATACTTAATGAAGAAGAATTTTAAGAGCATAATCGTGCTCGCAGTTGTGGTCCTCGCCGTGATTGTCGGTGTCGCTCTCTTCTCAAACGGAATGTCCAATGAGGAAGAGCTTACCTACGGTGAGCTTGTTGAGCTTTTTGAGGAGGACTTGGTTCAGTCTTTTGAGGTTGATGGAAACCTTAATATTAAAATCGTTATGCTCGTTCCGCAACGCTATGATAACGGTGAGTTTAAGCGCGATCCCTCAACGGGTAAGGTGTTGTTCGAGGGTGATGGCACAGGAAAACCCAAGCTCCTCGAAGATACCGTTAAATTGAGCTATAGCTTCCAGCTTGAAGAGATAAACAATCTCGCAAAGGAAAACTACTATAAGGACGGCTCAAATCTCGAAAATTATAATTATCAGCCCGCAGCGGAAACTCCGTGGTATCAGATGTATTTGCCGTACATCTTGTTGGCACTTCTCTTTATCGGACTTTGGTTCTTCCTTTTAAGACAAGCGCCCGGAGGCGGAAAGATAAATTCCTTCTCCAAAACAAAAGCAAAGGTTACCTATAACGATAAGGATCCCGTTAAATTTGCAGACGTTGCAGGTGCGGATGAGGAAAAGGCAGAGCTTGAGGAAGTTGTCGAATTCTTGAAGGATCCCGAAAAATTCGTAAAGCTTGGTGCAAGAATTCCTCGCGGTGTTCTTCTTGTAGGCCCTCCCGGTACGGGTAAAACCCTTTTGGCAAAGGCTGTTGCAGGTGAAGCGGGCGTTCCTTTCTTTTCTATTTCAGGTTCGGATTTCGTTGAAATGTACGTTGGTGTCGGTGCTTCAAGAGTTAGAGATCTCTTTGACAACGCACGCAGAACCCCCGCAAGTATTATCTTTATAGACGAAATTGACGCAGTTGGACGTCATAGAGGCGCAGGTCTTGGCGGCGGACACGACGAAAGAGAGCAGACACTTAACCAGTTGCTTGTCGAAATGGACGGATTTGGCACAAATTCGGGCGTTATCGTTATGGCGGCAACAAACAGACCCGACATACTTGACCCCGCGCTTCTTCGTCCCGGTCGTTTTGATAGACGCATTACCGTTAATTATCCCGATATGAAGGGAAGAGAAGCAATTCTCCGTGTCCATTCAAGAAATAAACCTCTTGAGCAGACGGTTAATTTCAGGAAGATTGCTCAAACAACTATCGGGTTTACGGGTGCTGACCTCGCTAACCTTATGAACGAGGCAGCTCTTCTTGCAGCAAAGAAAAATAAGGCTCTTATCGGAATGGAAGACATCGAAGAATCTTATATGAAGATGCTTCTCGGACCGCAGAAGAAGAGCAAGATGAGAACCGACGCTGATAATAAGCTTTGTGCATATCACGAAGCGGGACACGCGGTTGCATCGTATTTCTGCAAGCACACAGACCCCATAAAGCATATAACAATTATTCCCGCAGGCTCGGCGGGCGGCGTAACGCTTTCCGTTCCTACAGAGGACAGAATGACCTCATTCAAGAAAGAAATGATGGACAGAATCGTTCTTTCTCTCGGCGGTAGAGTTGCGGAGGAAATTGTCCTTGACGATATTTCAACGGGTGCTTCAAACGATATTCAGCAAGCAACCAGCATTGCAAGAAATATGGTAACAAGATTCGGTATGAGCGACAAGCTTGGAACCGTTCTTTACGGCTCGGAGCATTCTGCTGATGAGGTTTTCCTTGGCAGAGATTTCTCCTCGGGAAAGAATTATTCCGAAAGAACTGCGGCTGAAATTGATGAAGAAATCAGAAATATTATCAATACCGCATACGCAACTTGCAAGAAATATTTAACGGAAAATATCGACAAGCTTCATTTTGTTGCCGAATTCCTCCTCAAAAACGAATCGATGGATGAGGAACAGTTCAAGGCCGCTATGGAAGCCGAATCTCCTACAATAGAGTATATCGAGTCAATAGCCGCTGAAAAGAAAAAGCAGAGCGATGAGGAAAACAAAACCGCTCACGAAAACAATAAAAAAGCGGAAGAGGAAGCTCGTGAAAAGGCTCGTGCCGAGGCTGAACGTCAAGCGCAGGAAGCAAATAAGAATCCCTTTGAGTTCTCAAGCGAGGATTTCTTTAAAAATATTTGGCAAAGCCCCGCCGTTTCCGAAAACGAGGAAAACGTAGAGGACGAAACCGAAGAAGCTACTGCAGAGGATTTTTCGCAAGAGGTTGCTTCTAATGACGAAGAAGTCGACCAAAAAGACGAAAACGAGTCCGAAACTGAAGAATAATTTTCTTTGATTAAGTATTAAAACGCAAATAAACAAAGGGCTGCGAGAGCATTTTGCTCCCGCAGCTTTTCATTTTGACTTTAGTTTTAGATATATAAAGTGGAAACAAAAATGAAAAGCAGCTTTTCAAAACGAAAAGCTGCTTTTTAATATTAGATTGTGTGAATTCCTTTTTCTGCGTTTGCC
>JAGBUD010000043.1 GCA_017630995.1 Clostridia bacterium | reverse complement strand
TTTTTCTCGAACTTCTCCATAATCAAAACCTCAAAATTATTAATCATTCTTATTGGTTGCAAATAACAACACTTCCGTTAGGCGCAAAAGTTCTGCTATCATCTACAGAAAACTGCTTGTTGTTAGTGCATGTACACATTCTTATATCGTTTATGGAATCGCTGCTGATGCAGAGATTTTTGAAAAGATGGATATCGTACATAACTACACCAAAAAGATGTAAATTTAAATTAAAATTATTATAGCACGCGCGAAACTAAAAAGCAAGGGTTTTGTTAAACTTTTGTTTAAAAAAAGCAAAATGAACATAGGGGAGCTGTGTTATTTTCGTAAATTGCTGATTTTTTTGGCAAGATTATACATCTATGGCAAGAAAAACAAAAAAATTGCAAGCACTCGCTTGCGTTTTTTCTGTGAATGGCGGACAAAAATAGGTGAGTAGGTTCTGCACCACATCGGTCAGAAAAGCAAAAAAGCACCGCGAGCGGTGCTTTTTGCTTTTGGCCTGCCCGATAGGATTCGAACCTACGGCCTTCAGAGTCGGAGTCTGACGCGCTATCCAGCTGTGCCACGGGCAGATATGAGCGGTGGTTTTTGCCCGTATATTTTAACATTAATGAGCGTTTTTGTCAAGGGATATTGGGAAGAATAAGATTAAGTTTTCGCCTTTTTTTCTCTAAAATCGCGCACGGGTGTCAAGGTGTGCTGCTCGCGCTTTCGCGCACATGGCGGGGCACGGCGGTATGCAATTTTATTTTCAATAATGTTGACATTAACCTTTCATTTTGTTAAAATTAACTTACGTTAACTTTTATCATATTATTTCTTTCAAAGGACGGGATTTACCTTGAACGAATTATTCCAACGAAAAAAATTTGAAGACTGCGAATTCGATATAGTTTTGCTTATCGGGCAATCGAATGCCGAGGGTCACGGAATCGGTGAGGTGGAGAACGAATATCTGCCAAGTGATGACGTTATGCAGCTTGTGGACTCCTACCCCGTTATGTACCGAATTAACGACACGGGTGCGGAGGTGCTTGACGTTCCCGAAAACACGACGTACAGAATAAACACGGCAGCGGAGAGCACTCGCCGCGGCTTTGGTAAGCAAGGGTGCTTTGCTTTCTCGTTCATTCGCGCATACCGTGAAAAGCATCTCGCGGGTGGGGACAGAAAGCTTCTGCTCATCAGAGCGGCAATAGGCGGAACAGGATTTTTGAGAAACCAATGGACTCCCGACGGAGTTCTTTTTAAGCGAGCTCTTGAGATGACGGACATTGCCCTTTCGCTTAACCCAAACAACAGACTGGGGGCAATCCTTTGGCACCAAGGCGAGAGCGAGGCGATAGACGCAAAGGGAAAGGATTACGCTTTTCACTACGGCTTTTACAGCGAGTGCTTAACTCGCCTTATCAACGACCTTGCGGCAAAATACGGCAACGTTCCGTTTTTGGCGGGCGGTTACTGCGAGGACTGGACTCCCAGATTCCCGAATGAAAGCTCGGCGATAACCGACGCAAACAAGGACGTTATTTCAAAATTTGCACACTGCGGCTTCGTTGACACTGCGGGGCTTGGCTCAAACGACAGAATCGTTAAGGGCGAATATCTCGACGACGTTCATTTCAACCGTCCCGCGCTTTACGAGCTTGGCGAGAGATATTTCGAGGCTTACGAAAAAATAACGAAATAACAAGCTCCTCAAAGAGCGCGCTTGCCACCTTATAGAAGCTTGATGCTATTTGCAAAATAGGACACAATTTCAGCAGAATAGGACATTTGATTTTTCATAAAAAGCGGTTATAATATTACTGTATATTATTGTAAATTCTATTTTGCGTCAGTTTGTTAGACTGAACTATTCAATCTACACTGATTTCAAATACGGACATCTTTACGGAGAAAACTATGCTTTATCCAAAGAACAAGGACAAAAAGCTTTCGGATTCACTTTTCAAAAATCCGACGAGCGAATACAGAGCCACACCATTTTGGGCATGGAACTGCGAATTAAATAAGGAGCTGCTTGCCGAGCAGATAGCCATCTTTCAAGAGATGGGATTCGGCGGATTTCATATGCACCCGAGAACAGGAATGGCGACGGAGTATTTGAGCGACGCCTTTTTCGATTTTGTCAAGTTCTCGGTAAACGAAGCGGAACGCCGAGGCATGCTCGCTTGGCTATACGACGAGGATCGCTGGCCCTCCGGCTCTGCGGGCGGTATTGTTACGAAGAAGATTACTAACAGAGGAAAAAGACTTGTCCTCACCGCCACTCCCATAGAGAACGCGGTTAGCCGCGCAGACGGAGAGGAGAGCGGCGAGCCTTATCTTCTTGCGGCATACGAGATTTTTCTCAATGCTGACGGCACCCTCAAAAAATATAACAAAACAAACCTTGACGGTAAAACACACGGTAAAATAAGGTATGCCTACGTTTTAACGAATGAGTCTTCGCCTTGGTTTAACAATCAAGCCTACGTCGATACGCTTTCAAAGGAAGCTATGGACCAGTTCATCAAGGTTACGTACGAGGGATACAAAAAGGCGGTTGGCGACAGATTTGGAAAGAGTGTTCCCGCTATATTTACAGACGAGCCGCAGTTCAATATGCGCGCTCCCCTGCCCTTTTCGGATTCGGACTGCAACGCGGAAATTCCGTGGACGACGGGATTTGACGTTATTTATAAGGATGCTGTCGGCGAGGATATTCTCGACACACTTCCCGAGCTTTTCTGGGAGCTTGAGGGCGGCAAGCTTTCCTCCACCAGATACAATTTTATGGACGTTATTGCAGAGAGATTTGCCGTTTGCTTTATGGACAACTGCGGCAAGTGGTGCTCGGACAACGGACTTCTTATGACGGGACATATGATGCTTGAGCCTACCCTTGAGCTTCAAAGCTGGGCAATCAGCGACGTTATGCGAGCATACAGAAGCTTTACTCTCCCCGGCATAGACGTGCTTTGCGAGAGAATGGAGTTTTCAACCGCGAAGCAAGCTGCGTCTGCCGTTCATCAGTACGGACGCGAGGGTATGCTCTCCGAGCTTTACGGCGTTACGAACTGGGATTACGATTTTCGCGGACACAAATTCCAAGGCGACTGGCAAGCCGCCCTTGGCGTTACGGTCAGAGTTCCGCACCTTGCGTGGCTCTCAATGCGCGGAGAGGCGAAGCGAGATTACCCCGCCTCGATAAGCTATCAATCTCCTTGGTACAAGGAATATTCATACATTGAAAACCATTTTGCCAGAGCCGCAACGGCACTCACGAGAGGAAAGCCGATAGTTAAAATCGGAGTTATCCACCCGATAGAAACGTTCTGGCTTCATACCGGCCCCATTGACCTTACGAGCGAGGCAAGGCGAAGTCTTGACGAGAAATTCAAAAACCTCATCGAGTGGCTCCTTTTCTCGCAGCTTGATTTTGATTTCATATCCGAATCGCTGCTTCCCACTCAATGCAAGGTAGGCGGCGCACCCCTAAAGGTTGGAGAGATGGAATACGACGCAGTGATAGTTCCCGCGCAAGAAACGCTCCGCACCTCGACGCTTATTCGCTTGGAGGAATTCCAAAAGCAAGGCGGAAAGCTGATATTTATGGGCAAATGCCCCGCGCTTGCCGACGGAAAATACTCCGACGCAGCTCGCCCGCTTTACGAGAGAAGCGTTAATATAGACTACGACAAAACGCAGCTGCTATCCGCTCTTTCCGACAACCGACTTTTGAAAATCACCAATTCGAACGGAACGCATACCGACAACCTCATCTATCAGATGAGAGAGGACAACGGCGAGCGCTGGCTCTTTATTGCGCAAGGAAAGAAAAAATGGGAATTCAACGCGGTTCAAGAGAACGTGCGCGAGCAAAACGACGTTGTGAAGCCGCAGAACGTAAAAATAGTGCTGAACGGCAAATACGTGCCTACTCTTTACAACACTCTCACGGGCGAGATTTGCGAAATTGATTACAGGTGCCTAGACTCGACAACAGAAATCACGAGAACGTTTTATTCTAATGACAGTCTACTTTTGAAGCTTACTCCGACGGAGGATAACTGCGAGCTAAAACGCAAGCAGCGCACCGCAGAGGTGTTAGAGGAAATCGACTTCAGAGGCGGTGTTTCCTACAAGCTTGACGAGGATAACGTTTATCTTCTTGACAGAGCAAGATTTTCCTTTGACGGCAAAGAGGTCGAGGACGAGGAAGAAATTTTGAGAATAGACAACCGCATACGTGAGCGTCTTTCTTGGCCGCCAAGACAGAAGAAGATAGCGCAGCCGTGGGCGCAGGGAAAAGAGATTCCCGCACACTTTGTCACTCTGTTTTTTGAAATCGAGAGCGAGACTAGGGCTGACGAAGTCTACCTTGGAATCGAGGGATTTTCCGAGAGCGAGGTATTCTTCAACGGTGAGCGAGTTTGCGGTGAGCCTTGCGGATTCTACGTTGACAAGGCAATCGACAAGGTGCGTCTTCCCGCACTGAAGCGCGGCACAAACACGCTCAAGGTCACGCTTCCTTACCTCAAGAGCGCGAGCCTTGAATATCTTTATTTGATAGGCGATTTCGGCGTTAGACTTTGCGGCGCGGAAAAGACGGTGACGCAAAAGCCGAAAAAGATAGGATTCGGCTCTATAGTTCACCAAGGATTCCCCTTTTACAGCGGAAATATTACCTATATTTTAAACGCGGAGCTTAAAGAACGCGCGGCTCTTTCGGTCAGAACCAACGTTTACAGAGGGGCTTTCGTCAAGGTGAGCGTTGACGGCGAGAAGAAGAACTCTGCCTTTTCGCCATACGAATGCGATTTCGGGGAGCTTGAAGCGGGAAATCACGAGATAAGGCTAAAGCTTTTCGGCAACAGACACAACACGTTTGCGCCGCTTCACAACTCAAATCCCGCGACCTATTATTTCGGCCCTGACAGCTTCAGAAGCTCTGATGACGCATTTGGATACGAATACTTCACTAAAGATTTGGGAATTTTGAAAAGCCCCGTGTTAAAACTTTACAAGGATATGGAAAAATCCTAATTTGGAGCAGCAAAATGATAAAACAAGAGCTTTTACAAAAGCTATTGCCTATAACCGACGAAGAAAAAAAGATAATGAGCGGCAACGGCAGCATAAACAGAAATCTTTACATGGACACCCCGCGCGAGATAATAAGCAGTAAGAAGCTTCTTTCGGCGGGAAAGATAATTGCGATAAGACCCCACACGAGATTCGTTCACTTTCCCGAGCATTCACACGATTACGTTGAAATAATCTATATGTGCCAAGGCACGACGACGCACATAATCGACGGCACGCCGATAACGCTTGGCGAGGGAGAGCTTTTATTCCTTTGCCAAAGCGCAAAGCAAGAGATTTTGCCCGCGGGCGAGGACGATATTGCAATAAATCTCATCGTTTTGCCGCAGTTTTTCGATTCTGCGCTGACGATGATGGGAGAGGAAGAAACCCCGCTCAAGAGCTTTATAATCAACTGCATAAAGAACAAATCTGGCGCGGGATATCTTCATTTTAAGGTTACCGAGGTCGTTCCGATTCAAAACCTCATAGAAAATCTCATTTGGACGCTTATGAACGACACGCAAAACAAGCGAAACATAAATCAAATGACAATGGGACTTCTCTTTTTGCATCTGACGAACCACACGGACAAGCTCGCCTCGGGCGCGGGCGGTGAGGAAATCGTGGTTAAGGCGCTGAAATACATCGAAGAAAACTACAAGAATGCAAACCTCGGCGACCTTGCGGCAAAGCTGCATTACGACATTTCCGCACTCTCACGCGAGATAAAGAAGAAAACAGGAAAGAAATACACCCAGCTTCTGCTCGAAAAAAGGCTTTCGCAAGCGGCATTTTTGCTAAAAAGCACGAATATGAATATAACCGAGATTTCAGCTTCGGTGGGATACGAAAACGCAAGCTTCTTCTACCGAAATTTCAAAGAATATTTCGGCGTTTCCCCCCGCGATTACAGACAAGCCTCAAAAAAACCGCAAGCTCATATAATTCAAAGTAAATTTAACGCAAAGGATATAGAAAAATGACAAGATACGAAAGCGCAAAGGAAATTTACAAATCATTCGGAGTTGACACCGAAAAGGCTCTCGAAATAATAAAGAAAATCCCCGTTTCAATGCACTGCTGGCAAGGCGACGACGTTGTTGGATTTGATAACGAGGGCGCTCTTTCGGGCGGAATTCAAACGACGGGAAATTACCTTGGAAGAGCAAGATGTGCCGCGGAGCTGATGGCTGACCTTGAAACCGCAATATCGCTTATCCCCGGAAAGAAAAAGCTCAACGTTCACGCGTGCTACGCGATATTTGACGGCGAGAGAGCCGACAGAGATGCAATCAAGCCAAAGCACTTTGAGCCATGGGTAAAGCTTGCAAAGAAGCTCGGCGTTGGAATCGACTTTAACCCCACCTTTTTCTCTCACCCTATGGTAAAAAACAACCTCACCCTCTCCTCACCCGACGAAAACGTTAGAAAATTCTGGATTGAGCACGGAAAGCGCTGCATTGAGATATCCGAATATTTCGCAAACGAAACGGGGCTTCCCTGCGTTATGAACATCTGGATTCCCGACGGATACAAGGATATCCCCGCAGACAGACTTGGCCCCAGGGAGAGATTTGCCGCATCGCTTGATGAAATTCTTTCCGTAGATTACGACAAATCAAAGGTCTTTATCTGCCTTGAGTCAAAGGTTTTCGGAATAGGAATAGAATCCTACACCGTCGGTTCGGCTGAATTTTCGCTCAACTACGTTACCACAAGAAAAATCACACCCCTTATGGACAACGGACATTATCACCCCACCGAAGTCGTTTCGGATAAGATTTCGGCACTGCTTCCCTTCCACGAAAAAATCGCACTTCACCTCACGCGCGGAGTGCGCTGGGATAGCGACCACGTCGTTTTGTTTGACGATGAAACGAGAGAGATTGCAAAGGAGATAGTTACGGCAGATGCGCTTGAGCGCGTGTTTATAGCAACCGACTATTTCGACGCCTCCATAAACCGCATATCCGCTTGGGTTACGGGAATGCGAAGCGTGCAAAAGGCTCTGCTCTACGCGCTTCTTCTCCCGAACGAAAGGCTAAAGGAGCTTCAAAATGCCGAGGACTTCACATCGCTTATGGCATTGCAGGAAGAAGCAAAAACCCTCCCGTTTGGCGACATCTGGAACGAATACCTCGCTCGCGAGGGAGTTCCTTACGACTATCTTACCGAGGTTAAAAAATACGAAAAAGAGGTTCTTTCAAAGAGAGCTTAATTAAAAGAAAACGGATTTGACACACCGCAGCGGTCAAATCCGTTTTTTGTATATTTTTGTTTACATTTAAGATATGCTTTAAATTTTAAGAGTGATGACGTTTTCCTTTGAAAAATCAAGGGTTTGCTCTCGTGAATCGGCTCCGTTTATAAATGTAAACGTGACACGCCCCGTGCCTTGCACGGTTGCAACGCCATCTTTGACAGACACAACCTCGCCCTGCTCGCTATGTGGATATGCGGCATAGCACGACGAAACGACAGCCTTTATCATAACTCCAAACGGGAACGTTACGGTATGCTCGTTTTCGCCAACTATAAGAGTTGCGCTTCTCATAATTTCGGGGGCACGATACCAATCGCAAGCAAGGAAATATACGTCACGCGCTTCGGGGCGCTCGTAAAGCGCAAACTGAACACCGCGCTCGCAACGCGCCCAAGCGGACTCATCGCGAGATACGCTTTCCATAAGAGAAGCAAGTGCATTTTTATAGAGAGGAGCTATTGCGGGGGAAGCGGGGTATGCAGAACATGCAAAGAATACAACCTTACCCTTGCCGAGCGCACGCTCGAATACGATAGGCGTTCCGTCATCGGAAGAGGATATAACCTTATACGGCCGAGAAACGTTCGTGCAAACCGAAACCTCAACACCGCTTATCGTGGTTTTTTTCAACACGGG
>JAGBUD010000042.1 GCA_017630995.1 Clostridia bacterium | reverse complement strand
GGCGAGAATATTTAAAATAAAATTGAAATAAAATTGCAGACTAAATGTCGGCAAGAAAAAAGAGGCGCATTGACAGCGCCTCTTTCTCGTTTATTTAGCGGTTAATTATAGCTTTTCAAGAACGGCAACGGAACAGAAATTGTTTTTCGTTGCATCGAAAACAATGCCGTCCTCCATAAGCTCCTCTGCTGAAAGAACTTCGTTATTAAAGCGATATTTTGCGCCGACTTCAAGCTTTGGATAAACGGTGAAGCTTTCCTGATAAGAAAGCTTGGTGAAGAACTGTATATAGATCTTTTCGTAGCCGCGGCTGAAATATTCAAGCACCGAGAAATTGTCCGTGTCTACAAGCAAGTGGCAGCAAGCATCTTTGAAGAAGGCTCTTTTTTCCTTGAACGTCTTTATGAATTTTTCGGTCATAGCTAGATACCAGTCGGGAAAGACTGCAAGGTTACAGGAATATCCGAGCGCGCCGCCCGTTAAAAATCCAAAGGTAAATTCAGGCTCCACGTTAATGAGAAAATCCCATGACGCATTGTTGCAGCTGAGCATATACGAGCGCTTTTTATCCTCAAGATAACTCGGAATTCCATCAACGGGCGTTTGCACGTTCCATCTTTCAATAAGAGAGGAGGGGAAGCGCTTTATATAGTCGGCGATTATTCTCAATCCGTCGTGCTGCGAGTGGTTGTCGGAGAGCCAGAAGGAATCGTAGTACTTGCACATAGCAAGATCTGCGCGAAGTCCTCCCGAGGCGCAGCAGCTTAAATGAAGCGTGGGATAGCGCTCCTTGAGCGCTTTTATGAATTCAACGCTGCCTTGCGAATATTTATAAAATGCGGTGTGGCTCGGATCGTATGCGGTGGTTGAATTGAAGTCGAACTTTAAGAATTCAACGTCGTATTTTTCAACGACCTCGCAAACCTCGCGGAAAATTCTTTTACGCGCCTTTTCAAGTCCAAAATCAAGAAGATGCTCTGCTATGTATTCGTCGGGGTGCGCAAGTCTGGCATCGCTTTCGGGATGCGCGCGCTCAGGCTCCATCCAAATGCCGAATTTCATTCCGAGCGAGCGTACGTAATCCGATAGCTCACGGAGTCTGCCGGCGAATGCCTCGGTGGTGTTTTCTTTCCAATCGCCTACGCAATCAACCCAACGAATGCCGCTTTTTCCAAACCAGCCGGCATCAATGCAGAAAACCTCGATGCCAAGCTCGGCGGCGATTTTTGCTTCGGTGAATATTTCATCGACGTTTATAAAGTCGAAGTTTCTCATCCACGTATTGTATATAACGGGCTGTTCCTTTTTTGGATATTCCTCTTGAATAAATGCGTGAAGCTTGTGCGAATCAAATGAAACTTTGCTTTTTGCATCAAAGAAGAAAAGCTCGGGAAGATAAATCGTTTCTCCCGGGGCGACCTTAAGGGCGAGCGCGCTATCCTCAAGTCCGTATTCAACGGCGAGTGTGTCGCGAACGCATTGCTGCGTGCAGCGCTTTACCCAAAATCTCCATTGACAGTTAGGGAAGAGGTGAAAAACGGTAATTCGTCCATTCTGCGCGTTTTCAAGCGCCATCATCGGAGTTGCGCCGTCGCACGAGCGAATTCCGTTGTTGCCGTGCGTGAAATCCGCACCAAGCGATTGCCAGCGACCGACGTTTTCGTGCTGCCAGTTTGACGTTTGCGAGTAAATTTGATATTCTCCGCCCTCAAACGTAAGGCGGCCGCGCACTCTTGTAAGAGTGAGTGACTCGTCTGCAAGATTAGTTATGCTGTCGCGGCGCAAAACGCTCCCGTCTGAGCGCTTCTGAAAGCTTGCTTCAAGACGGACGAATTCATTTTCATATGAATAAAGCTCGCCGTCGGCGCAAATCTTTTTTTCATAGATTACAGTTCCGTCTATAATTCCGAAAGAAGCTGCGATAGAAAAAAGTCCTGCTGTGTGGTCGACTCCGCCGTTTTGTACAATTCTTTCGATATTCATAAAATCTCCTTTTAAAAACAGGAAATGAGAAAGAACCCATTTCCTGCTTTGCGTCAATTTATTAGAGAAGCTTTATTCCTGCTTCACGGCATTTTTCAATAGTTTCCTTATCCCAGATGCTGGACTGAACCTCGCCGATGTGGGCTCTGCCCATCATAAGCATGCAAAGTCTTGATTGGCCGATACCGCCGCCTATCGTAAGGGGCAATTCGCCGCGCAAAAGCATACTGTGGAAGGGGAGCGTTCTTCTATCGTCGCAGCCGCGCTCTTTAAGCTGGCGGTCAAGAGATTTCTCGTCAACGCGTATTCCCATTGAGGAAATTTCAAACGCGCGTCCGAGAAGCTCGTTATAGAACATAATATCGCCGTTAAGCTCCCAGTCGTCATAGTCGGGAGCGCGTCCGTCGTGGGGCTTTCCCGATTTGAGCTTTCCGCCGATTTGCATAATAAGAGCGGTTTTATGCTCCTTTAAGAAAGCGTCTTCTCTTTCCTTTGAGCTGAGAGTAGGATACATATCCTCAAGCTCCGCCGTGGTTATGGCAACCATATTGCGCGAGAGGGAAACTGCGCTTTCGGGAAAATCAACCTTTAAAAGATCGCTCGTGTCGCAAATAACGTTGACGATTTTCTGTGCCACGTCCTTAAGGTAGTAGAGCGTTCTGTCCTCACGCGTTATAACCTTTTCCCAGTCCCACTGGTCAACG
>JAGBUD010000041.1 GCA_017630995.1 Clostridia bacterium | reverse complement strand
GCCCTTGCACATCGCGTTGAATATTCTGTGCTTGAGTCCCTTGTTTTCCTTTTCGAGACCCGCAAGAAATTGCTTCATTTTTTCTCTTTCGGTTGCGTGGTCCTCGGGGCAAAGGCTTTTGACTACGGGCAACTCTTGTCTGCGTGCGAAATACGCAACGTCTTTTTCTTGCGCGTATATCATAGGGCGAATGAGCTTTATTTGTCTGTTTGAAAGATATGTAACGGGTGAAAAGCAACCAAGTCTGCCTTCAAAAAACAAATTCATCATAAAGGTTTCTATCGCGTCGTCGTAATGATGGCCGAGCGCAACCTTAAAGCAACCTGCGTCTGTTGCCGCTTGATGAAGCGAGCCGCGGCGCATTCTTGCGCAAAGAGAGCAGGGGTTAGACTCTTTTCTGATGTCGAATATGATTTTTGCGATGTCTGTTTTGATAATCTTGTATTCAACTCCGATTTTTTCGCAAAATTCGCTGACGGGAGAAAAGTCCGAACCCGGAAATCCCATATCAATGGTTATACCTACAACGTCAAATGTTTTTGGGTAAAATCTTCTCATAGCCGCAAGGGTTGAAAGCAGCGCGAGCGAATCCTTACCGCCCGATATTCCAACAGCTATTCTGTCGCCGTCTTCAATCATATTGTAGTCGTCAACTGCGCGGCGCACGAAGCTTAACATTCTTTTCATTTCATTCATTGTCAAAAAAATCACTTTCGCATAGGATATTAGCAAGTAAAAAATGCTGTTAGTCGGGTATTAACGGCACGGAGGACAATTATGATAAAAATATATCTTGACCAAGGTCACAATCCGCGCGATTACAACACGGGTGCGGAGGGAAACGGCTTTTATGAACAAGACATAACCTACGAGGTAGGAATGCTCTTATATGACTTGCTTATGGCAAACGGAAACTTTAACGTCCGTCTTTCAAGACCGACAATGGATACCGTTTTGGGAACGAATAATTCAACCAGTCTTTCCGAGCGAGTGCGCCAAGCAAACGAATGGGGTGCTGACGTCTTTATATCACTGCACACCAATGCCGCATTGAACAGAAACGCATCGGGCTCCGAGGCTTTGATATACAGTAACCGCTCGCGCGTGTCATATGAGCTTGCTGACGATATACTCAAAAATCTTAATCTTGTAACGGGATTGCGAAATCGCGGAATAATCGAGCGCCCGGGGCTTTACGTTTTGAGATTTACGCGAATGCCCGCCGTGCTTGTCGAAATGGGCTTTATCACCAATCCGTATGACGCAGAGCTTATGGCATATTCGCCCCAACTCTTTGCGGAGGGAATATACCGAGGAATTCTTGAGTATTACGGAGTGTAGGTTATTTGAGAGTTATTTGGTCAAGGAGAAGATAGTCCTCGTATGAATGCTCTGCACGCGTGTTAAATGTATAAACCGCGCCGCAATCGGCACAAAATGCTTGAACGCCGTCTGCGCAGAAGCGAACGTCGTATTCTCCCTTGTGGCAGGGGCAGTCGATTTTTCCCTCCGCCTCAAGATCTTTTATAAGAAACCTTATCGCGTCGTAAATTGCGGGGTCGGGAAGAACGTCGTCTTCGTCCAGGTCTATCGGCTGAATATCTTTAAGGTCTTCTGCTTCAAGGTCCGCAAGGAGATTTGAAATTTCCGTTGCGGTGCGCTCAACCTCCGAATCAACTCTCGCCTTATCACCGATGAACGCGATGTCCATATTGGAATATGGGCAGTTTAAAAGGAAGATCTCCCTCTCAAAAAAGAGGGATTGAGAAAGCGTGTAGTTGTGATTTTGCTTGCAGAAAACGCAAGGAACCGAAAGGCGAAGCTTGCCGTCGTTAGTTACGGAAACGTCGAGCGCGGAATTGCCGCAAGAGCATTTCAGACGTATCATTCCCGCCTTGAGTGCAAACTTTCCTATAAATCCGTAAATAGCCGAGCCGCAATCGGGGCAACGGTATGCGATGTGTGTCTGTATAGAATTAACTACCATAATCTCACTCTTCCATTATAGCTTTCGAAATTTTGTCCGCTTCTTCCTTGCCGAGAATCAGCGAGGTAAGCTCCTTTGAAAAGGCAAGGGCAACCCCCATTCCCTTGGCGGTTGTGATGTTTCCGTCGGTCACAACGGAGCGCTCGGATATTTTTGCTCCGATAAGCTCGTTTTCAAATCCGGGGTAGCAGATGGCTTCCTTTCCGTTGAGAAGCCCTCTTTTTCCGAGGATTAGGGGTGCGGCGCAAATTGCCGCAATTCTGCCGCCGTTTTTGAGTGTGGCGTTAATAAGTCTGTCTGTGTCCGAGGAAGCGTCAAGGTTAAGTGTACCCGGCATTCCTCCGGGCAAAATGAGCATAGAAATCTCGTTTTCCGAAACCTCACTTGCCGTCATATCGCAAATCACGGGTATGCCGTGAGCACCTACCGCAATTTTTGAACCGATTGCAACTGTTTTTACGTTAAGACCCGCGCGGCGAAGAAAATCGAGCGGTGTGAGCGCCTCAATTTCCTCAAATCCGTCGGCAAGAAGAATAGTAATCATAGTATTTCTCCGAATATTTTAGTCGTCAAGAGATCTGCGCGAAAGCATTTCGCGCCACTCGTCACGCGTAACGAGAACGTCACGCGGCTTTTGTCCGTTAGGCTCGCTGACGATTCCGAGCTCTTCCATAATATCAATAAATTTGGCTG
>JAGBUD010000040.1 GCA_017630995.1 Clostridia bacterium | reverse complement strand
GTGCCCACAACTGCAGTGCTTGTCAAGAAAAGAGGAAAGAGAATGTAAAAGACTCTCTGTCCTGTTCCTGTCAGTTCGAGTATACTGCTCTATGACAGGCACTCCTTACGGTGCGTTTTCTTGAATGTGTAAAAAGAATATAAAAAGAGTGTCTGACTAGGGTCAGGCACTCTTTTTAGGGTAATTATTTTGCAGCGCTGTCCTTTGCGATAACCTCAACGCCCTTGTAGTAGCCGCAAGCCTTGCATACACGGTAAGCAAGATTAATCTCGCCGCACTGGGGGCACTTAACAAGGTTGGTGGGAGCTTCAAGCTTCCAAACGCTGGAACGTCTTTTCATTTTTCTCGAATGAGAAACTTTTCTCTTTGGTACTGCCATTTCAAAAACCTCCTATGTGAGTCTGCAAACATGCATTCTCATGTATCAATTATTTATTATTTTTCATTTTTTCAAGCAACTGCTGAAGCGGAGCAAAGCGCGGGTCGATTTCACCCTTCGCACAATCGCAATCACCGTCATTCAGATTTTTGCCGCATTTTGAGCAAAGGCCCTTGCAATCCTCTTTGCAAAGGAAGCGAATGGGAAATTCCACTTCAAGCTGCTCGCGGATTCCCGCATCTAAATCAAGGAACCCATCGTCGATAATTGCATAGTCATCAAGCCTGTCCTCATCAAGACCCGAAAGGATTTCTCTTGGGGCAACCGTTTTCTCAAGGTCAAAGGAGAAACTGCCGCTAACCTTTGAAAGACATCTTGCGCATTCCGCTATGTAATCAAGCGAAACGGAAAGAATCATTCGCATATAGCCCGCAGTGTTGGTGATATCGCCTTTCACCTTCATGGGAGAAGGAAAACTGACGCCGTAAAGAAAGCTCGCGGTATCCTCGGGGTCAATATCACAGGTAAGCTCGTATTCAAACTCAAGGAGTCTTTCACCCGCAAGAAGCGGTCTTAAATCGAGCTTCATTTGATATCCCCCTTTGCTACTGAAGAAATAGCATTTTCTGATTTTGGGCATAGTTTAGGCTATAACCCCAAAATCGTACACTATATTATATAACTTTCAAAATGCAAAGTCAAGAGGTTTGGGAAAACTTTTTTCAAAAACTTTTTCCTTTTTTCGCAGCTCTTACGGGTATTCTTATTGACATTTCGAATAAGTTATAGTATAATTCATTATATGACAAAAATTTAACATTTTAAAATAACGGAGGCATCTTAAAAATGATGACGGATATTGAAATAGCGCAGTCTGTAAAACCTCGCCATATTCTTGAAATAGCAAAGGAAGCGGGAATTGATGAAAAGTACGTTGAGCTTTACGGCAATGCAAAGGCAAAGCTTGACCTCTCTCTTCTCCGCGACTCGCAGAATAAGCCCGACGGAAAGCTCATTCTCGTAACGGCTATAACCCCCACCCCCGCAGGAGAGGGAAAAACCACAACGACTATCGGCCTTGCCGACGGTCTTCATAAGATTGGTAAAAAGGTTGCGGTTGCTCTCCGCGAGCCTTCTCTCGGACCCGTTTTCGGTGTCAAGGGCGGTGCAGCAGGCGGTGGATACGCGCAGGTAATTCCCATGGAGGATATCAACCTTCATTTCACGGGTGACTTCCACGCAATCGGTGCGGCAAACAATCTTCTTGCCGCAATGCTTGATAACCATATCTATCAGGGAAATAGCCTTAATATCGACCCCAGAAGAATCACTTGGCACAGATGCGTTGATATGAATGACCGTCAGCTCCGCTTTGTAACGGACGGACTTGGCGGCAGAGTAAACGGTGTGCCCCGTGAGGATAGCTACGATATAACCGTTGCTTCCGAAATTATGGCGGTGCTTTGCCTTGCCAATTCCATTACCGACCTCAAGGAGCGCCTCGGCAGAATAATCGTAGGCTATACCTATGACGAAAAGCCCGTAACTGCAAAGGACCTCAAGGCAGAGGGTGCAATGACCGCACTCCTCAAGGACGCACTCAAGCCAAACCTCGTTCAGACTCTTGAGGGTACTCCCGCGTTCGTTCACGGCGGACCCTTTGCAAATATCGCGCACGGCTGTAACTCGGTTATAGCAACTAAAACCGCTCTTAAAATGGGCGATTACGCAATCACCGAGGCGGGATTTGGAGCCGACCTCGGAGCTGAAAAGTTCCTCGATATCAAGTGCCGTATGGCAGGCCTTACCCCCGCGGCAGTAGTTATAGTTGCAACCGTAAGAGCGCTCAAAATGCACGGCGGACTTGCAAAAACCGAGCTTGGTGCAGAGAATCTTCCCGCGCTTGAAAAGGGTATACCCAATCTTCTCCGCCACGTTTCCAATATTAAAAACGTATATAAGCTCCCCTCCGTCGTAGCAATCAACAGATTCCCCACCGATACCGATGCTGAAATTGAGTTCATCATCGAAAAGTGCCGCGAGCTTGGCGTAAACGTAGTTCTTTCTACCGTTTGGGCAAACGGCGGCGAGGGTGGTATCGAGCTTGCTCGCGAGGTTGTCAGACTTTGCGAGGAGGAAAAGGGTGACTTTACCTTTGCTTACGAGCTTGAGGGAACCATCGAGGATAAGATTGAAGCTATAGTTAAAAAGGTATACGGCGGAAACGGTATCTCCGTTCTTCCCGCGGCAAAGAAGCAGATTGCGGCTCTCACCGCCCTCGGCTTTGACAAGGTTCCCGTTTGTATGGCAAAAACGCAGTATTCCTTCTCCGATGACCAAACGAAGCTCGGTGCTCCCGAAAACTTCACCGTTACCATAAAGAACGTAAAGGGTTCCGCAGGTGCAGGATTCGTTGTAGTTCTCACGGGCGATATTATGACAATGCCGGGTCTTCCCAAGTCTCCCGCGGCAGAGAGAATCGACGTTGATGAGAACGGAAAGATTAACGGTCTTTTCTAATCCGTTTTCTAAAAAAAGACTAAAAAGAAATTACACGGATGCCGACATAGGCATCCGTGTGTAGTTTAAAAGGAAAGATTATGAAGCTGATTATTGCATCGAACAATGCCCATAAAATCACCGAAATCAAGAAAATACTTGAAAATAAATTCGATTCCATAATCTCAATGAGAGAAGCGGAAATCGAGCACGAAACGGTTGAGGACGGAACAACCTTCCTCGAAAACGCATATAAGAAAGCAAGAGAGATTGCCGAAATTTCGGGCTGCGCCGCCTTGGCAGATGACAGCGGAATTTGCGTGCATGCACTCGATAATGCACCGGGTGTTTTCAGTGCGCGCTATTCGGGAGGCCATGGAAATGACGACGATAACAACGCGCTCGTTATGAAAAATCTTGAGGGCAAAAGCGATAGGGGCGCGCATTACACTTGTGCAATATCTCTCGTCTATCCCGACGGCAAGCACGTTTCCGCCGAGGGATATATGTACGGTGAGATAACCGAAAACCCGCGCGGAAACGGTGGATTTGGCTATGACCCCCTCTTTGTCCCCACGGGCGAGAGCCGCACGGTTGCCGAAATGTCGGCAGAGGAGAAGAACAAAATCAGCCACAGAGCAAATGCGCTTAGTCTTCTCGTATCAAAGCTTTAAGAGGTAATTAATGCAGTTATTTTTCACAATTCTTGAGCATATCGGAGTTATTGCCTTTGCAATTTCGGGCGCAATAGTCGCAATTGACCGCGAAACAGATATCTTCGGTGTAATAATCCTATCATACGTTACCGCATTCGGCGGCGGTATAATGCGTGACGTTATCCTTGGGGTGACCCCCTCGTTTTTCACAAGCTACACCGAGATTTTGGTTTGCTTCTTAACCGCGCTTGCCGTAATACTCTTTGCCGTCATCTCAAGGCATAGATTCGTCAAGGACGAGAGGTTTCTCAACTCCGTAAACAACTATATCGACGCTATCGGTGTAGGTGTGTTCTCGGTGTCCGGAGTTAAGATTGCTATCGCTTTAGGTTACACGGCTCCCATCATCGCCATCTTTATGGGCGTTATTTCAAGTGTCGGCGGAGGTATGCTGCGTGACGTCTTGCTCCGCGTTGTTCCTTTCGTGCTTCGCAAGCGTGTCTACGCAATAGCGTCGATTATCGGCGCTGCGTTCTATTATCTGCTTTGGTATCTTGAGGTGCCCGATATTGCCGCAATGCTTATCGCAGTGGCGGTAACTGTCGCAATAAGAGTCCTTGCCACAATCTTTAAGTGGAATATTCCCAAAGCAATTAACTTCTCCGAGATGAAAAAGCACTCTAACAAAAAATACTCAAAATAATCAAATATGCAAACAAAGGTTTACCTATTCGCTTAAAAAGTCACCAAAAAGTTCGTTTGGCACTTGACGCGGAGGTAAACCTTTTGTATAATAAGTATATAAATAAATGCGAGGTGAGGGCGATGGCAAAAACCGAACGTGACGAGCAGATAATGCTCGATATAGATTCGCAGTATCTTATGGAAGCCGAGGACGTCGAGCGCAGAATTGAAGAAGAAAAAAAGAAGCTTCGCCGTGCGGTTGTCCATCTTCAAAATACCGAAAGAAAGCTAAAGGCAGCAAGGCAAGCCTTTGCGAAGAATAAAAATGCGCGCAGTGCCGCGCGTCTTGAGGAGTCCGAAACCGAAATGGAGGTTGCCGTCGATTCCTATAAGGCGCAGTGCGCCGCTGTTGACGCTGTCTTTTCAAGCTCCGAGGAGTGCGCTAACAGATATTATAATACGTACTCCGAGCTTGGCAAGCGCCGCCTTGCAAAGAAGGCGATGACTCGCCACGAGCGCTTTTGCGATAAGGAGCAGGAGGCAGTTTCAAGAATATCCGAAAATTCGCATATGATTCTCTCCGAATACGAGAGTGAGGAGGCGGAGCGCGAGGAGGCTAAGGCAAGCGGGCGTGACGGCGCAGATTATCGCGGTGGGGAGGCGTTTTCGTCGCACGGATATGGGGTTCCCCCCTATCAGCCATATCCATATCCCCCATATTATCCGCCATATTATCCCCCATATCCCGCGGGTGAGCGCGCGCCCTTTTCTCAAGGCGTTGCAACAGTCCCCGTCAGCGCGGACGTTTCGGGCATAGTTGAAAAAGCGGTCAAGGAAGCGCTTGAAAGATTTTCTCTCGGGACACTGGAAAAGCTTTCCCAAGTCTCCCCGTCAGCCCCCGAAAATCAGAATTCCTCCCCCTCAAACGAGAATATTGCCGAGGCGCTTCTCACCGTTGCAAACGAGGAATCATTCATAGTTGAGCGTGTGGGTGAGCTTGTCGAATTTCTTAAAAGCATTATGCAGTCGATTTCCGACCTCTCCGAGAAATCTCTTGAAATTGCCGAGAAGCAAAAGGAGCTTGATGCGCTTATGCTTTCCGTCAGCAATATGCAGCGTGACGCAGTGCGCGAGCTTCAAGGAATTTCCGTCAAGCAAAAGCTTGTTGCCAAGGAGCAGGAAACTCTTGCAGACGAGCAGCGCATAGCCGTTGAGCATCAAAAAATATCTCTTGAAAATCAAAAGTCGGTCACCGAGGAGCAAAATGCGCTTGCCGCACAAATCGGGTCCGCAATAGAAGCGCAGAAGGCTCTTTCCGAGTCGCACCGCGCGGCAGCCGCGGCGCAAAAGCAGCTCCTTTCCCTCGCGGAAAAGAATGCCGAGCTTCAGCGCGAGCTTACCGCAAAGCAGGAGGAGCTAATAAACGGAGAGCGCGAGCTCATCTCGCAGCATAAGCAGATTATGCGCGCCCAAAGAGCAGATGCAAAGCGCCGCGAGAAAACCGCCAATTAAGCGTCGAAAAATCTATTAACAAGGGCAGAATCTAATAAAGAAATAAAAAACGCTTGTACCGAAAGCGTGAATTCTTCGTTAAGAGTATCACGTATCAGGTCAAGCGTTTTTTTGTTTTAATCAATCTCACCCGAGGGGGCGGGAAGAGTTACCTCGCAGCCGACGGGGTGGCTTTCAATCGGGAATCCGCTCTCGTCAAATTCAACCTTTTGGATATGGAAGTAACGGGGGCAGGGGGAGACGCTCTCGTTTTCGTCCTTTAAGCCGTGGTATGCGCACCAAAGCTCGCTTCCGTCGGGTGACTTAAAGAATGACGCGTGCCCCGGGCCCCAAACGCCGTTTCCGTGCGTGAAAATCGGGCGGGGGTGCTTCTTCCAATTTGCCGCGTCGCAAAGGTCGCCGCCCGTATGCTCAATAATTCCGAAGCAGTAATCCTTTGACCAGCAGCCGTTTGCGGAATATATGATAAAGAGGCGTCCCTTGTTTTCAACGAAGAACGCGCCCTCAACTATCGCGTAGTTCTTAACGTATGGTGAAACAAGCTCCCAATCAAGCTCGGCTATAGCTATAGTTTCGAGCTTTTCGCCGCACGTGTAGGGGGTTGTAAGCTCGCAGATGTCAAGCACCTGTCCGATAACGTCGTCAAGGCGGGAGCAGCAAAGGTATTGCTTTCCGTCGGGTGCGGTGTAAACCGTCGGGTCTATCGAGAAAACGTCGGGCATCGGAAATCCCTTAAAAACCCACTCGTCAAGAAATGGGTCCTCCGAGCCGCCCTGCATTATAAAGAGTCGCTTTTGGCTGCCCGTCGGGGTTATGCTTCCGCTTGTGTAGATATACCATCTTCCGTCTTTTCCGCGGTGCATTTCGGGCGCCCAGATATCTCTGTAAATTCCGTCTCTCTCGGGATTGGGCGTATAAATAAGGCGGGAGTCATCATCGCTCACCACGTTTGCGGCGTGGCGGCTTCTAAAGAGTCTTAATTCCTTTCCTCTGGTGAAAAGGGAGTAATAATATCCCGTCTTTTCGTCATAGGTAACGAAAGGGTCGGGCGCACTTTTTTCCGAAATCGGATTTCTGTAGCTTGCCATAATAACCTCGCATTGCATTTTTTTATTC
>JAGBUD010000039.1 GCA_017630995.1 Clostridia bacterium | reverse complement strand
GCATAATTTTACCCCTTTTTCTTTAGTATAACATAAACCTTACGGGTTAGTCAATTGAATAATCTTCTAAAGAAAAAGGGGATTTTTTGTTTATTTTTTCTATTTTTTCAGCTCTACGGTTTCTCCTGCCGCTATATCGAAGCAAATATATTCACCGATATGAGCCAACGATTTATCAAAATCGCCCAAGCCCGAAGCAAGAAGCTTGACGCTTGTGCTTTGCTTTGCAGTGAAGCTTGCGTAGACTATTTTTCCCTGCTCCATTTTTGCACTGACAAGGATTCCGCCCTTTGCATAGAGGTTAAAGAATGCTCCGCTAAAATCATCGGGAACTGCGGGAAAAAGACGAATAACACCGTCAAAGCTTTGGATAAGCGTTTCCGTTGCAAGCTGAACGAATATCGAGCCGCCCTCTATTACGGGCGCTGTCAATTCCTTTGAAAAGCTATGCGGAGTTGAGCATTTGACGCCATACCACGAGGGCGAGGTTGTCATATCCGCGGTTATCTTTTCGGGGGGCTTCGTTTCCTTATGGTTTCTTTCGCTTTCCGCTGAGGAAATTTCGATTACGGAGTTATGGATAAAGAGTCCGTTTCTTTTTGCAAAGAATCTCAAGAAATCGGAAAGCTTTTTCCAAACAAGCTCTCCCTCTCCGAGATGAAGCAGCGTTCCGTAATACAAGAACCAGCTCCAGCCGTGGATAAAATGCCAGCCACATTCACCCGAATAGGTGCGTTCAATAGCTTCGTTATCTATGTTTTCTATAGTTTTCCTTGCGTATTCCCTCTCCTTTTGTGAGAGATACTCTTCGGAGGGGAAGAACGGATAAAGCTGATGCGTTCCAAAGGCAAAATAATCCTCGGGAATATCGGGGCCTCCGATATAGCTTCCGTCGCGTCTTTTGGCAACGGTTGGGTAATGCGCGAGGATATCCTGCCAATACTTTGTTTCTTCGTTCTCTATTCCCTCTTTTTCACACCACAAAAGTGCTATGCGCATACAAGCTTTGAGCATTGAAACCGTTGCGGTGTCGTCCTTTGTGAACATAAATATTTCGGGGGGGACTGTTGGGTCGAGGTGATAAATACCGTCTTTTCCGAGGTGAAGCATATTATCGGCATAGAAGCGCACGAACTCGGAAAGCAAGGGATAGAGCTTCTCACGCATAAGCTCGTCATCGTGAGTATATTCCCAACATCTTGCAAGAATGAGGCCCGAATATGCGCTTCCGCACATTGTGTAGCGATAGGAGCCTGAATTAAGCTCGACACCGTTTTGATTCATTACGAGAGGGACGAATATTCCCCTACCGCCCGTTTTTGCGAAAATCTGCTTTGTGTATTCACGCATAGCGCCAGCGTTTTCAAGAAACGTATCAACGTACGGAATTATAAGCTCGGAATGGTTTACGATAGGTACGGGCATAAGAGGTATCTGTATATTTTGGTCGGTATTGTAATGATGTGAGTTGACACCGGGAACGGTGGGTGAAAGCGGTCCGTACAGCATACCGCTGAGCGCGGGCATAGGCTGAGAGCCAAACGATGCCGCCAAGGCATACATCGAAAACAGCCAATATTTTTGAAAGTCGGAATTTTTGCCGAAATCGACCATTGCCTTTTCCCAATACTTATGCCACCAAGCAGCATTTTCCGCTTCGAGCGTTTCAAATCCCATATCAGCCGCGGCTTTTACGTTTGCGATCGCGCTTTCAAGGGGATTTTTCTCGCTGTAATCCGAGGACACGGCAACGAAAATATCCACGTCACCGCCTGCATAAAGGTAGCTTGAGAGCTTGCCGTGGCTCATTTTACCGACGTATTGCTTCCTTGATGAAAAATCGAAGTCGCACGGAAGCTCGTACGTCACTCTCTGCGAGCCACCGTCACGCATCTTTACAAGAACTGCAACGGCATATTTTCCGATATTTTCGGGCAAATTCTGCGTGAAAGCATATCCACCGTCAAATTCTGTATATTCGGGGTCTGAAAGCTCCTCGTTATATGGGCGGTAAAGCTCTATTTTATTATCCCAATCGGCAATAGCGGTGCCCTCAAGCCTTACGGCAAGGACTCGCTTTCCGTGCGGAACTATGCTTTTAACCGTTGAATGAATAAAGTGAGCGTCGCTTTTGCTGACTATTTCACCGTCATATATTGATAGCGTTTCGGAAATCTTTGGGAATGCAGGGGCGCTCCAACCAAGCTCACCGTTTCCGTTACAAAGGCGGAGAATTACGGGTGTTAAGGATCTATGCGAAATTTTGTCACGTCTTTTTTCGAGTTTGTCTATAAAGTAGGTATATTTCTCCCCTGTTTCCTCTAATATTTTCATTATTTCGTGGTGGGGGGTCGTATCGCAGTCGTATGTCCTAGCGTCAAAGACGTCGTTTTTATTTATTACCCATTCTCTGTTTCCCGGAGCATAGGCGATGGCGGCGACGTCGCCGTTTCCAAGCAAAAATCCGTCGCGCCAGTCGTTTGCCGCATACTCATAATTAAGGCTATGAGAAGAAACCAGCTCTTTTATGTATTTTTCGTCAAATAGCTTTTTAGGCATTTTTTACCCTCGTTATTATTTAAGAATTACCATCGCGTATCCAAAGATTTCGGGAAGAGTGATTTCGGTGTAATCGCCCTTTACCTCAAATGCAAGAGGAGCCTCGGTGGGAGCGAGCGAAACGCTCGTGTAATTACCCTTAACGCTCACCTTCTTGCCCGCGGGGAGATAGTTATGGTCTTGAATAACCTCGGTTTCGCCGCTCTTTTCGGGATAGGTTACCTTTACGTGAAGAAGACGCATTCCGTCCTTTTCCGTTACGGTTGCTCTTGAGGTTTTGGGAAGCTCATCTGCAAGAATAAGCTTATCGGAGATAAGGTCGGAAAGCATTTTTTCCACAACTCTCTTATGACCAAGCATAGCTCCCGTATAGTAGGTCTTGAATATTTCAAAGGAGATTTGATATATCTTTCCACACTTGGTTATTGCGGCGTGACCGTCCGTCTGTGCGGGCGGAGTGTAGAAATATCCTCTCTCACTGTCCTTATGTCTGTTGAAATAAGGCTTTACATGGTCTGCAAGCACGCTTGTGCCGCTATTTGCGGTCATTACTATCGACTGATCGTACATAGCCCAGCGCATATCGCCGAGAATCTCATCGGAGGTATCGCACATTTTGAAGTAGGACTGATTCGATGGATCTGCACCGTCATAGGTAACTCCCCATTCGGAGAGAGCGAATGCGCTCTTTTCGGTGTTAAGACCGCTCACGCCCGAGCTGATAATGCCGCCACCCGCATTTATATGGGCGCGGAGCTTTGCGGAAAGCTTTTCGGTAACAAGTATATCGTCGGGAAGAATAAGCACCTTATAGGGCGAGAAATCCATATTCTCATTTACGATATCAAACGTATACTTAAGCTCGGAAAGCATACGCACGGCACCTCTGCCCGATTGATTTATAAAGCAATTCGCGGTTGTGAGAATTGCTACCTCGGGAACGTACTTTGCACAGTCGGTATACTTATCGTATTTCGCTGCCTCTGCATATACCTCTTTTATCATCTTGTATACGTGGGGGTCGGGATTTTCAGCGGGGTGCAAATGGTCGCCTATAGAATAATCACAAGCATTCATAAATGCGTCCCAGATATCATACTCCATTGCGGCACGGGATTTGAGTCCGCCAAAATCCGCCCAGCTCTTCTGGAATCTTGCAGTCATATACAAGACGTCCTTTTCTACGTTTCTTGCATAGGAAACCTGCGGCAAGAAGAAATCGTATCCCTGACCGCCGGGAAGTCCCTCAATCTCGATATGAGTGTTTATTCCTTGAACGTCATAGTACATCATATTGAAGAAAAGGTGCTTATCGTCACCGATAATTTCCTTAACCTCGCGGCAGAATTCTAGTCTTCTGTCCTTTGAAAACTGAAGCGTTGCTGCCTTATCGTCGATATCAACGCCTCTCTTTTTCATTTCACGAACGCAATCCGCGCAGAAGCAAACGTTATCGCCCATACAGTCGATAAAGTAACCGTCCACGTCGTAGTTATCTCTAACCTCTTTTATCATATCGAGCATATACTGCTTATATCCGCTCGAAAGGTAGCACATATCAATAAAGTAATCAAAAACCCAATCCGTGCTCTTATTGATTTCGGGGTTTCTTATCGTCCATTCGCGGTGGCGGATTGCTTGCTCTTGGTCATAGCTTGCATTCATATAAGCGGTAACGCCTATTCCGCGCTTATGACACTCTCTTACGGTGTCACCGAGCATATCACCTTTCATACCGGGATAGATTACGCCAACCTTGGTGGGATAATATGCAAATCCCTCGTTACATCTTGCGAAAACGTTTACGTATTCAACTCCCGTGTCCTTGAGAGTTTCGGCAAATTTTGCAGCATCGAATCTTTCTCCGAAATCGTGTATTCCGGGCATTGTATGAAAATCAAAGTGTATGGCTTTTTTCATTCTTTTCATTGTTGATTCTCCGTTCTTAAAATATTTATTTCAATTATAATTATACATATTTTTGTACTTTTGTATTTGCATAATCGTCAATCTTTTTTGCACTTTCGTATATTAGATAACGAGATTTAAAAATTAGGCTATCTTGAGTAGTTTTTTCTGTATGCCGACGGCGAGATTGAATATCTTTTTTTGAACGCCTTTGAGAAATGGGTTGCGTCAAAAAATCCGAGGCGGTATGCTATTTCAAGCATTGAAAGCTCCGTGTTTACAAGGAGATTTGCAGCATATTCGAGCTTTCTTTTATTTACGTAATCGCCCGGAGTTTGCCCCGTTTCTTTTTTGAAATATCTTATGAAATGCGTCGGGTGCATATGGACTATTGCAGCAAGCTCCTCATTCGATATTTTTCTGTCTATATTCTCCTCTACGTATTCATTTATTTCGGAGAGGTTATCAAACATTTCGTCGGGCTTCAGATTTGCCGCGCCCTTGTCAGAAAGGCGAATAAACGCACTCAAAAGCTCCAATGCGGCGGCATTTAAGAGAAGCTTATCAGCAAAGCTTTTTGCGTGTATAAGCTTATTTGCGCGGACGAAGATATCCTCGACTTTTGAATTGCCTTTGAGCTTGATAAGATAGTCTATATCAAAGAGCTTTACCAAGTCCTTTGGCGGATTCAAATAGAAATGAAGCCAATACTTTGAAAATTTCTCACCCGGGAAATTACTGTAGCTATGCGGTGTGCCTGCGGGAATAAAAAACCAGTCTCCGCGAGTTGCCGTGTAGCTATTTCCCTCTATGGTTATTTTACATCTTCCGTCGGTAATAAAGTAGAATTTATTCATAACGGCAGTGTGGTTTTTCGTGCTCCATTCAACTGAATGCGCGGGCTTAAAAAGTCCGCCCTCCGTTACGGTTATATTTAAGTTGGGATATAGCTGCATATTAAGCCCCCGTCATCTCATTCTCCTATGTATAATAAAGTGCTAATATTTTACATTTTCTTGTCACTAACTTACCTTGCAAAAAGATTTTACCATAGGTATAATAGAATTGTCAAGAATAATTGGCCCAATAACTTTACAATGGAGTTGCATTTATGGAAAAGCGATACGAATTTAAGCGCGAGCTACTCAACGTTCATAAAGATTATCGCAGAGATTTCTCAAGAAAACCTAATGAAAACGAAATCGAAGTATGCGAACCTCTGGCAATAATCATACCTAAAAACGCAGACAAGGTTACGGAAAATGCCGCAAGAGATTTTGCGCAGTATCTTTACACCTCAATGAAAATAGGCTCGATCGTTACCTCAAACGACGGTGACTACAAGCAAAAGCTGATAATTTCCGTTGACAGTGACATTGACGAAGCTGCCAAGGGATATATGGGATATTCAATAGACGTTACCGACACCGAGATAACTCTTCAAGGCTATGATTCAATCGGTGCGGCACAAGGCCTTTATTTCCTTGAGGATCTTATGAATATAAGAAAGGCTCCTTTCCTTACAAAAAGAAAGATTGCGAGAAAGGCAATTTTTGAAAAGCGCACTTCTCAATCACCCTTCGGTATGTTCGAATGGACCGACGAAGCGCTTTCGACGCTTTCTCATTTCGGAATGAACTCGATTTCGCTTTGGATACGCGACGTTAACCTTGATAATCGCGGCGGTTACATAGATATAAACTTACTTGCCGAGAGAGCGAAAAAATACGGAATTGGCATTGGAATTCAGCTTTATGCTGAGCATAACGTTCACCCGACGGAAGAGGGAGCGCAGGAATTTTACGACAAGCTTTACGGAAGAATACTCAAGACCTGCCCCGACATCGAAAGAATTGAGCTTGTCGGAGAAACAACTCACTTCAAATCAAAGGATCCGCGCGTCAGCAACGGTTCGGCTTGCGTTGACAACATACCCACGGGAAAGCGCACTGCGGGCTGGTTTCCCTGCTCCGATTATCCCGAATGGGTTGAAATGATAAAGAAAGCGGCAACAAAATACAATCCCGAAATTGACATTCATTTTTCAACGTACAACTGGGGATTCGTTAACGAAAAGGACAGAATTGCGCTCATAGATAATTTGCCTGCGGATATATCCATAGGTCCCACATGGGAAATGTTTGAGATAAGACCTTACCGCAACTCTGTGGAATACCAAGCAGACTATTCACTCAATTTTGACGGTCCCGGTAAATATTTCATAAGTGAAGCTGTGGCGGCGAAGCGCAGAGGTATAAAGGTTACCGCAAACGCGCAAAGCTCGGGCAGAACATGGGATTTCGGCGTTGTTCCTTACGAGCCGATGCCTTACCGCTGGATGAAGAGATACGAGGGACTTGTCAAGGCTCACTACGAGTGGGGCGTTGATGGTGTATGCGAAAATATTCATTACGGGTTCCAACCCTCAATTATATCCGAGCTTGAAAAATATATGTTCTTCACCGAATACGAGGGCGCTCCCACCCCTGAAGAATGGCTGAAGCTTCTTATTGCGCGTGATTTCGGCGAGGAAAACGTTGAAACCGTTGACTCCGCTTTCCGCGATTTTTCCGAGGCTATTTTGCACTACCCTGCAACGAACGAGGACCAATACGGAGCATTCAGAATAGGTCCCGCATATCCCCTTTGGATAATAGAGCCGAGAACAGCACAGGCTCCCCCTCCGCAGCACGGAAAGAAGCCCAACGAATACAATGCTATGTTCGGAAACGGAATATATTTTTCCGGTTACACTCCCGAATTTTCGGGCAAGAATTCTCTTCCCGGTGTCAGAATCGGTGACGAGATTGACGGAATAGGCGAGCTTGCCTCCATTTTAAAGAGAGGTCTTGACAAGCTTGACGGCATTAAGGACGAAAGCGAAAATCTCACCAAGCTTCGCGCTCTTGTTAAATTTATGATAAATTCTTGTAAGACAACAATCAATTCAAAGAAGCTCTACCTTTATCAGAACGAGCTTGCACTCTGCAAAACAAAGGAGCGCGCGGCAACACTGCTTGACGAGCTTGAAGCGCTTATCCTCTCGGAGAGAGATAACGTTTTGGACACGATACCAGTTGTCAGAGAAGACAGCCGTCTTGGCTGGGAAGCAAGCATGGAATATCAATGCGACGAGGAATGTCTTAACTGGAAGCTTCGCCAGCTTGATCACGAAATCAACATAACCTTGCCTAACTTTAGAAAATCGAACTCGCTTTGAGGTGATAGTATGGGCAGCATCAGAATGGAATTTACTTACCCAAGAGAGCTTGAAAAAGCAAAAGCCGAAAGATGGCCCGTGCTTATCCCTATCGGAACTATGGAATACCACTCGGCAATCTGCCCTTACGGCTGCGACTCTCTGGTTGCTATGGGTCTTATTGACAGAATTGCAGAAAAGGTTGACTGCGTTGTTATGCCTCCCGTTTGGTACGGCGTTGCAAGCTTTGCGGTTGCGGGTCCCGAAAGAGGAACGATTAACGTTGACTGCGACACCTTTGAAGAGAATATTTACTGCATACTCAAGTCCCTTTTCCTTGCGGGATTTAACAGAAACATATACCTTGTTCTCTGCCATCAGCGCGAGGATTACAACCCGATGGAGCTTGCTTGCAGAAAGGCGGCAAGAAAGCTTGTATTTGAATACCTTGACCAAACAAAAGGCTATGGCTGGTGGGGCAAGAACGAAAACAAGGATTTCTATCAGAATATGAGCGCAGAG
>JAGBUD010000038.1 GCA_017630995.1 Clostridia bacterium | reverse complement strand
GTCTTAAAATCTTTGGCGTTTTGCAAAGTGTGTCAAGATTTCTCTCGGAAAGCTCCTTGTGTACAAGCTCATATCCGTCGCCCACAAGATAAATAGGCTCGCTTTTATATTCAGAAAGCCTTTCGTAAAGATCTGCAATCGGAATTGCAAGGTCGTCGGTAAGTCTTGTAATTTCTCCGTCTTGAAGTCTGAAAATTGCTGCATAAACCTGCCCGCGTCTTGCGTCCATAACTGCCGTCGCAATTCCCGAAAGACCTCTTAAATTTTCCGCAAGTGCCTCAAGAGTTGAAAGGGAAACGCAGGGAATATCCTTTCCGAATGCCATGCCCTTTATAAGTGCGGTGCCTATTCTAACGCCTGTAAATGAGCCTGGGCCTGACGTGACCGCAAAAAGCTCTATCTCGGAAAATTTGATATTCAGCGATTTGAGCATTGCTTCAGCCATCGGCAAAAGCAACTCCGATTGAGTAAGCCCGTTGTCTATACTGTACGCAGCGAGCGGCTTTTCGTCATCGAGCATAGCAACCGTGGCTATCTTCGCTGTGCTGTCTAAAGCTAATATTTTCATATAAAATCCTTATAAATCAATTATTATATCACGTTCGTTTTCGTTCTCGCGCCTTAAAATAGTAACGAAAACTGCGTCGCTTGGAATTGCAAATTCAATATTTTCCGACCATTCAACTATGCAGTAAGCTCCGCTGTCAACGTAATCATCGTATCCTATGGCGTAAAGCTCGTCCTCGTCGGAAATATTGTACATATCAAAGTGAAATATTCTTTGTCCGTTTCCGCGGTATTCGTTAATAACCGTGTAGGTCGGACTTTTCGTCGACGTGATATTGAAATATGATGCAAACCCTGCGGTGAATGCCGTCTTTCCAACGCCCATCTCGCCGCGCAGAGCTATGTATCTTCTTTTGCTTTCGGAGGCCTCAAGCTCTTTTGCAAGCTGATATGCAACCTCTGCGGTTTCTTTTGCGTTTTTAGTTGTGTATTTCATCTTATAAATCCTATTCGGATATTTCTTTTAAATAGTCCTTTGCTCCGTCGCCAAGCAAAAAAGCGAGTGTTCTTTCGTATTCCTCTTTTGCCCGTGCGGTTTCCGTATCGCTCTTTTTGGTGAGCATAGCGCGAATGAGCGTGTTTTTTGGGGTGTTTTCGGGGTCGGTAAGCTCAAGCGCAGAAACGGAATATCCGTTCATTTCAAGTCGCAGCGCGCGTATTGCGTCTGTGAGAGCCTCGCAAAGCTTGTTTGAAAGATGAGGATATTTTGTAACGAATCTCAAGCTTTCCGCGCTGACCTTGCCGTTCATGTATCTATGGCAGCAAGGAGTTGATAAAATTATTCTCGGGCGAAGCTCGATTGCGCGGTTAATAACTATATCCGTCGCAACGTCGCAAGCGTGTAAGGAAATAACCATATCCACTCGCTGATTTTGCGGAGTGTTCTTTATATCGTCGCAATAGAAGTGCATGCCCGAATATGCAAGTCTTGCCGCAAGAGCCGCGCACCAATCTATAACGTCGCGCTTGAGGTCAATGCCGATAAGGTTAACCTTGCGCGATTTTATCTCCGTTAAGTAAAAATAAACCGCAAAGGAAAGGTAGCTCTTTCCGCAGCAAAGGTCGTATATAACGATTTCGTCATCGACGGGAAGCGAGTCGTATAGATTTTCTATATGCTCAATAAAACGGTTGATTTGTCTGAATTTCCCCTGTTTTTTGTCGTGAACTCTGCCCGTTTTATCGGATATTCCAAGCTCGATAAGAAAGCTTTCCTTTCCCGAAAGGATATAATCCTTTTTTCTGTCAAGCTCCTCAATTGCCGCCTCAAAGTTCAGCGCATTACCCGAAAGCTTTGACGCAAGGGCAGTGCCTCCGATTATCGTTTCCTTGCCTTTTTTTGAAACCTTGTATTCGGCTTCTCCGAGCGTGGTTATAAGGTTTATCTGCTTATAAGATGACGAAAGCTCGGATAATTTTTGCAAAAGCGTGCCCTCACCGATGTTTTCTTGGCTGACCGCGCCTTGATTTTTCGTATATTCAAGCGAAAGTATCTTGCGTCCTCTGTGCGCGCAGAGTCTGCCGCTTACCTTGACGGGCACGTCTGATGCGGGGCGGGAGAACACAAGCTTTTTGATAACCTCGGCATTGAATGCCGAAATAATCAGCGAAACGAATTCCTCGTTCTTATTCATCTCTTTTTTCCTTCTTCTTGAAAGAGATTTTTCTTTCCGTTCTGTTGGAAATTCTCTTGAGGTTTTCTCTGTGTGACCAAACTATAAATATAGCGAGAAGTATCGTCGTAAGTGCCGTAAAGCCCGGAGTTGATTTTTCGTATATCGGGAACGTTACGGTAAAGTATCCGTGAACAAGAACGGGGTAGAGAATAGCAACCGTAACCGAGCCGAGAGAAACGTATTTAGATATTGCAACAATAGCAATAAAGAGAAGCAAAAGAATAGCAAAGGGCACGGGAGTGAGAACAAGCGCCATAGTTGCCGTTGCAAGAACACCCTTGCCGCCCTTGAATTTATAGTAAATGGGGAACACGTGACCGATAACGGCAAAGAATCCCGCAACGTAGCAAAATCCCGTTCCGCAGCTTATTCCGCCCACGTAGTTAAAGCCGAAAAGAACGCCCGCAACGGAGATTGAAATAACCGTTTTCAGAAGGTCGCCCGCAAGAGTAAGACCGGCCGCGCCAAGACCGAACGTACGAAGCATATTAGTCATTCCGCCATTTCCGCTGCCGTGCTTTCTTATATCGTCGTGATAGACGACCTTTGAAAAGATGATAGCCGAGTTTATGCTGCCAAGGAAATATGCAGAAAGTATCGTTATCAAAATGAAAGAAATATAAGTGAGGTATGCGCGCCAATCGGTTTCTTTTCCGTTAAACAGAAAATAGAACAATCCTTCATTTAAATTAAACATAAAATTCTCCTGAAAAGTAATATTTTAAATATTTTATCACATAACGCGCATAAAGTCAATAAACATATTGCAATTTAAGTAAATCTATGCTAAAATATAGCGTAAGTTTGTGTTGGCGGTGTGGCTATGAATTCTGATATTAAATTATTTTTTGATGAAAATAAAATTGAATATTTTGCTGCACTCGATTACCGCGATTGCAAGGAAAGTGCGCCGCACATAATGGAGCGCGAGGGCTTTATACCCAAAAGCGTTATTCTTTTTCTTATACCGTATTATGCGGGAGCACCGAAGAATATATCCGCCTATGCTGCGTCTTACGACTATCATATCTTTATTAAAAAAACTACCGAAGCGCTTATCTCGCGCCTAAAGAATATATATCCTAATGCGAGCTTTGCGGCATACGGTGACCACTCCCCAATAAGCGAGTGTCACGCGGCGGTTATTGCGGGGCTTGGCGTTTTCGGTGATAACGGACTTTTGATAAACGAGAAATACGGCAGCTTCGTTTTCGTTGCCGACGTTGTGTCGGATATCGAGCCCGAACTTCTCGGAACGGTAAAATTCGAGGTAAAAACCTGCTCCCATTGCGGCAGGTGCCGTGCCGCTTGTCCCACAAAAATTCTTTCGGGCGAGGGGGCGGATTGCCTCTCCGCAATAACTCAAAGAAAGGGTGAGCTGGCAGACGAAGAGGTTGAACTGATGAAAAAATGTGACACGGTATGGGGGTGCGACCTCTGTCAAAGCGCTTGTCCACATAATTTTTCACCTAAATTGACGCCCATTCCGTTCTTTTATGAGGATAGAATCGATCTTTTGACGAGCGAGGTTCTCAAAGCACTTTCACGCGAGGAATTTAAAAAGCGCGCGTTTGGTTGGCGCGGCAGAGCGGTTGTAAAGAGAAATCTTGAAAAGCTCGGCTATTGACTTTTTGATAGGAAAGGATATGATATGAGAATTCCACTTATTCGTGAGGGAGGGAAATTTTATAAAACCAATCTCCACTGTCATACAACAATCTCTGACGGACAGCTAACCCCCGAAGAAGTAAAGGCGGAATACGTCAAGCGCGGATATAGCGCAGTATGCTTTACCGATCACGAGGTGCTGATAGGACATGAGGAGCTTTGCGACGATGGATTTATTGCGCTTCACGGATATGAGGCTGCGATAAAGGAGCACGTATCTACCTCAACTCTCTCGACGCAAGGTATGGTTATGCCCGTTTATCACTTTTGCTTTATTGCAAAAAGTCAGGATAACCTTGTTATTCCCATGTTTTTTAAGGATAATCCATCATATCCCGGTAACTCTCGTGCTTGGATTGATAAATGCGAGTATAACGAAATTGTTGACACGGTTTATTATCACGACAGAGCATGGCTTTCAGGTTATATAAGAAAGATAAGCGAGGGTGGGTTTATAGTAAATTACAATCACCCCGAATGGTCGCTCCAAACGGTATCGGACGTTGCCGACCTCGATTGCATTAATTCCATAGAGGTTGCAAACTCAAGCGCCTTTCTTAATAACGATAACACCACGATTCATTACGCACATCTGCTTCGCTGCGGCAGACGTGTTTATCCCACCGGCTCTGATGACACGCATAGCGTAAAACACATCGGCGGAGCTTGGACTATGCTCAAGGCAGACGAGCTTTCCTACGATTCGCTTATAAAGGCATACGAGGATGGAGAGATGTACGCCTCGTGGGGCCCCGAAATACATTCTCTCTTCTTTGAGGATGGTAAAATCAAAATTAAAACCTCTAATGCTATGAGAATATCGCTTCACACAGAGGGAAGATATGCAAGCATTGTCGGTGACGGAGCTAAAACCGTCAGCGAAGCTGAATTTGATTATATTCCCGAAAAATTCGGCAGATATTTCAGACTTGAGGTACGTGACGCGAGCGGCAACATTGCTTGCACGGTTCCGTATTACGTTTCCGATTTAAACGAAAAAATAACTAAAGAAACGGAAAATAAAGCTTAATGGAAAATACTCAAAGAGAAAATAAAATGGGCACGATGCCCATTCCTAGATTGTTGTTCTCGGTCTCCGTGCCGATAATAATTTCAATGATAGTTCAAGCGCTCTATAACGTCGTGGACTCAATATTCGTTGCACAGTATAACAACGATGCGGGCACAGGTGCCTTGACTGTAGCATTCCCGATTCAGAATCTTCTTCTCGCAATTTCCATCGGTCTTGCGGTTGGTGCAAACGCATTGCTCTCAAGATATCTCGGTCAGAAGAAGTTTGACAAGGTAAACCTCGTTGCAGGTCAAGGATTTTTCCTTATGGGCTGCGGATACATTCTGTTTTTGATTTTCGGACTTTTCTTCGTTAAGTTCTTCGTCGGATTGCAGGTTGACCCCACCGACACGTTAAGAACCGAATATTCCGTTCAGTATATCACTATAATCTCGATTTTCTCCTGCTTTATATTCATTCAGGTCATTTGCGAGCGCCTTTTGCAAGCAACGGGACGCTCGTTTTACAGTATGATAACCCAAGGAGCAGGTGCGATAGTGAATATTATTCTTGACCCTATTTTGATTTTTGGTTGGCTTGGACTTCCCGAAATGGGTATTCGCGGTGCGGCAATAGCAACGATAATCGGTCAAGCGGTATCAGCTGCTCTCGGAATCGTATTCAATTTAAAATTCAATACCGATATCAAGCTCAAGCTCAAAAACTTTATTCCCAAGTGGGAAATAATAAAGGAAATGCTTGAAATAGGAATTCCCGCCGTGCTTATGCAAGCAATTGGCTCGGTTATGACGTTCTCAATGAACATAATCCTTGAGGGATTCTCGAAGTTTGCGGTTAACGTTTTCGGTGTTTATTTTAAGCTCCAAAGCTTTGTATTTATGCCTATATTCGGATTTAACAACGGTCTTATTCCGATTATGTCGTATAACTATGGCGCGGGTAACAAAAAAAGAGTTATGTCAGCTCTCAAGCTTGGACTTTTTATCGCAATAGGATATATGCTTCTCGGACTTCTCGTGTTCCAGATTTTCCCCGGATTCTTGCTCGGATTTTTCAACGCGGGCGCGGAAATGCTGGAAATAGGAGTTCCCGCATTGAGAACGGTGAGCTTGAGCTTTGTTTTCGCGGGATTTTCGGTTATCAGTATATCCGCATGCCAAGCTCTCGGAAAGAGCATTTACAGCCTTTTTGTAAGCGTTGGAAGACAGCTTGTCGTTCTTATCCCCGCAGCATATCTTCTTTCGCTTATAGGTGAGGTTAAGTACGTTTGGTGGTCATTCCCGATAGCAGAAATTATGAGCGTTGTGCTCTGTGCAATATTCCTTATCCGCGTTTTAAAGAAATCCTTTAAGCCAAAGGAGCTGCCGAATGAAAAATAAGCTTATAACGGTTATAGGAACGACAGCTTCGGGAAATAGCTCGCTCGGAATAGAGCTTGCCGATAAATACGGCGGAGAAATAGTTTCTGCGGATTCAAGACAGATATACAGAAAAATGGACCTCGGAACAGGAAAAATAACTCCTGATGAGGCCGCGAGAGTTCGCCATTACCTCATTGATATTCTCGACCCCGGTGAGCCGTTTTCAATGGCGGATTTTCAGTCGCTTGCATACGACGCGATAGACAAGATTTTAGAAAACGGTAAAATTCCGTTTCTTGTCGGAGGCACGGGACTTTACAGCCGCGCCGTCGTAGAGGGATATTCTCTCTCGGAGGTTGCACCCAACGAGGAGCTTCGCGCATTTCTTAACGAAAAAAGTAGGGAAGAGCTTATCTCGATTCTTAATTCAAAGGGGGTTTTCGATATCCCGACGGAATACAGTCACCGCAGACTCGTTCGAATTATAGAAAAAATGGAGGGCGGCTCCGACCATAGCGAAAATTCACCTAAATACGAGGTTTTGCAGCTCGCGATGACATATCCCCGCGACGTTCTTTACAGCCGCATTTCCGAGCGCCTTGACGCAAGAATCAAGGAGGGAATGATAGAGGAAATAAAGGGGCTTTACGATAGCGGAGTCAGCGCGGAATTCCTTGAAAGACTCGGACTCGAATACAGATATACGTACAGATACATAGCGGGACTTTATCCCTCGTTTGAGGACTACAGAGCAGAGCTTTATAAGGAAATTTGCCACTTTGCAAAAAGGCAAATGACTTGGTTTAAAAAGGAGAAAAACGTCGTTTGGCTTGATACAAGCGGTGACTTTTTCACCGAAGCGTGCGGGTATATAGATTCATTCTTAAATTCAAAATAACGATTTATCTTAAACTCTCGGTGAAGATTTCAAATTGTGAACTTTATTAAATACTTAAAATATTTACGCTTATGCGCTAAAGTTAATACATAAGCTTAAATGAAAAAACAAGCAATGAAAGGACTTCTCTTATGGCTTACTATGACATAATAGACAACAGTAACGGTAACATCGTGGCATCTAATGTGTGGATAGACGAAGATGGGCAAGGCGCAAGTGTAGACGCTATGACGATATCTGCGGTTCTGCTTTATCTCTTTGGATTTATCGGCATGGGAATAATGCTCTTCAATCTACTGCCGACTCCATTTGTTTTCGTGGGAATTATTGCGGCGCTCATTTATGCGCTACCGTTGATTATGGTAGTGCTTGCACTTATTCTCCGACCTTTTGTGTACAATAAGGATGATGACTTCTTCAACGAAGAGGACGAACCGATTACACATTACCTTTGCGGTCTGCTTTTGAACGGCGGAAGCATTGTGAAGAACGTTTTGAAGAATTTTATCTCTCCGTTTGCATTTTGCCTTTTTAACGTCTTTATTGCATTGTTTTGGATTTGCTATCCCCTCGGAACAATAAAAGAGGCAACCCTCATCGGCATAATTATCCCATGTGCATATTCGATGTACTATTATCCATTTGTTTTGATTAAGAACGCTCGCAAAAGACATAGCAAGCTTCTTGGTCTTTCAACGGTTGGCATTATACTTCTATCCCTTGCGGTTTTTCTGCTTAACTACGATAGATTTATGCAGACGGATTCTGTTGTCGGTATCGCTTTGTTTTTCAGCATGATAACGGTGTTTGGAACGTTTGCTATAC
>JAGBUD010000037.1 GCA_017630995.1 Clostridia bacterium | reverse complement strand
GCTTTTTATTTTATTAAAAAGCATTTTTCTCTTGACAAAGAGGCAGATTTGTTGTATCATAATTGAGAGTTATTCTCAATTTTAAATATATAAAAATCAAAATACAAAAAGGCAAGAGTTAAATGACGTATAATACAACGCGAAAGAGCGAGATTTTGACCCTACTTTCCTCCGAAAAGGAAAAGGCATTCACCGCCGAGGAAATATGCGGTGCAATTTTGAACGGTGGAAAGGGAAAAAGCACGGTTTACAGAATAATATCGAATCTCGTTGAGAACGGAAAAATTAAAAGAATAAGCGACCAAAAGAGCCGCCACGTTAAATATCAGTACATTGGCGAAAAGGTTTGCGCAGAGCATTTGCACCTAAAATGCCGCGACTGCGGAAAGCTCATTCACCTTGACAAAAAGATGTCCGACGGAATAATCAGCTCATTGGCGCTTGGCGGCTTTTTGCTCGACCAATCCGAATTTTTGGTTGGCCGCTGCAACAAGTGTGCAGACAGAAAGGAAATATAAATGTTTTTACTTCATATACACGAGCACACCGCAGAAAAAAGCCTTTCCGCGTTTCTTTCCGAGGTGCTTTTAGACGGATTTCTCGACACACTTAAAATCATTCCGTTTTTATTCTTAACCTATCTTTTGATGGAATTTATCGAGCATAAGGCATCGGATAAGACCTTGCGATTTATGAAAAACGCGGGCAATTTCGGGCCATTTTTCGGTGGAATATTCGGCATTTTGCCGCAGTGCGCATTCTCCGCCGTGGCTTCAAATCTTTACACGGGTAGGGTCATAACCCTCGGAACGCTCTTTGCGGTCTTTCTTGCGACCTCGGACGAGATGTTGCCCATACTCATAAGTGAAGGCATCGCACCCACGAAAATATTATTCCTGCTTTTATACAAATGCGGCGGCGCAATAGTTATCGGATTTATCATCGACCTCGTTATGCGCTTGCTGTTTAAAAAGCGCGAAAACATAAACATTGATGAGATTTGCGAAAACGACAACTGCCATTGCGAAAAAGGAATTTTTTATTCTGCAACGCACCACACGTTGACCGTTTCCCTCTTTATCCTTGCGGTAACACTTGCTGTGAACACCCTTATTTTCTTTGTCGGTACGGAAAAGCTTGCAGAGGTATCTCTGGCAGTCCCGTTCCTTTCATACGTGCTGTTCGCTATAATCGGGCTTATCCCCGGGTGTGCAACGTCGGTTGCTATAACCACCCTCGGACTTAACGGAATAATTAGCACGGGTGCCATGCTCGCGGGTCTTTTTGCAAATTCGGGCGTTGGACTTATCGTTTTGTGGAAGGTTAATCCGAGAAAAAAGGAGAACCTTATTATAATGCTTCTTCTCGTTCTGATAGGATTTCTTGCGGGAATTCTTGCAGACGCTGTCGGAATTAAAATTTAACCCTACTCCGTCAATCACGTCTCAAAAAACACCTAAATACAGTTTTGGGTTTTCTTTTATAAAACAAGAAAATTTAGGAAAACTATTAATATAGAACTGCAGTTGCAAACAAACTGCGAAAGCGTATAATACTAATATGGAACTATATAAAAAGAAAGGGCTTGAGCTAGTCTCAAACCTTATAATTACAAACAAAAAATACCCCGCAGTGATAAAATGCGAGCCTCAAAAAACCTTTATCGCAAAAGTGGAGCCCACAACACTTCCCCACGCTATGCCCGAAAAGGCGGGCATTTCAAGCCAAGTTATACTTTCCATGCTTGAAGCGCTCGAAAAGGAGCCCGAGGCAAACGTTCACAGTCTCGTTATCGTTAAGGACGGCTATATAGTTGCAGAATGTGCGCGCCCCGGATATTCGCCAAGAATCGCGCACCTCTCGCACTCTATGTCGAAAACCGTTACGGGAATGCTTATCGGAATGTTGGTTGACGACGGACTTTTGAAAACAAGCGATACTCTATGGGAGCTTTTTGAGGAATACGAAATAAATGAAAAAACGGCGGAAATAACCGTGGAAAATCTCTTGATTATGTCAAGCGGTATTGAATTTTCCGAGGTTGGCGCCGTAACGGACAGCCGATGGATAGAAACATTCCTCTCGTCAAAGCCGATATTTGAGCAAGGCAAAAAATTCGCCTATAACAGTATGAACTCTTATATTCTTATGGCGATAGCCGAGAGAATTATAAGCAAAGCCTATAACGAGAGCGTGCCCTCTTTCCTTGAAAGGCGTTTATTTTCCCCGCTGGGAATAACGGAATTCTTTTGGGAGAAAAGCCCCGAGGGAATAGAAAAGGGCGGCTGGGGGCTTTATCTCTCGGCGGAAAGCTGGGCAAAGCTTGGACTTATGATGCTTTGGCAGGGTTGGTATCAAGGAAAGCAAATCATCTCTTCCGATTGGGTTATGAGCGCAACCTCGTTTCAAAGCCTAACGCCGAGCGAAACGGGCGATTATAACTACGGCTATCAAATGTGGGTTTCACGAACCACGCAAGATTTCCTATTCAACGGAATGCTCGGTCAAAACGTATTGGTTATACCGCGTAGCAACCTAGTTGTAGCAATAAACGCGGGAAATAATGAGCTTTTTCAAGACAGTCCCACCCTTAAAATAATTCAGTCATACTTGTGCGTTGACCCCGAGAAAATCAAGCCAAACGGAGTCAGTGCAATTATCCCTCTCAAAAGAAAAACGGACACGTTCTTCAGCGAAAGAACTTGGGTTTTGCCAAAGGATAAAAGGCACGGCATTGCCGCATTTCTTCATCTGCGCACAAAGGAGCCGTTCAACGAAGCATTCGCTCCGCTGCTTTCAAAATTCCGCTTTGCCGAGAATAACCAAGGCGTTTTACCGATATTCGTCAGAGCTATGCAGAACAACTATCAGGGCGGCATAGATTCGTTTGAATTCAAAAAGAACGGGCAAAAGCTCATTCTTATATCGACGGAGGGTGGAACCGAATACGTCTATAACGTAGGCTTTTACGGCTATGAATTTTCGGTGGTTAATTACTGCGGCGAAGCCTATCTTGTCGGTGCGATGGCAACCTCGGATTTCAGCGGCAGCTGGCGAATAGAATTTGTTTTTCCCGAGCTCCCCAACACAAGAAGAATAACTCTCGCCATAGACCGCCAGAACGTTTTGACAGTTCAAATGACGGAAATTCCCGATTCTAAAATCACAGATTCTTTCGTTTCTTCCATACCTGCGATGAGTACGAAAATAAATTTTGCGCTTGATATACTCGAAAGCAATCTTGGCAAAAATTTCATAGAACGCAGACTTTCCGAGCTGTTTTCTCCCACTATTGTTGCGATTTCGGAGAGCGCAGAAGATTTTGACGCACTGCTTTTATCAGAAAACAAGAAAATGAGCGAAACGCTCTCGTCTATGAACATAGTCAGAATGCTGATAAACAAAGTCACAGGCACGGACGAGGAAACCGCAGAGGACAAAACCTCTATCGGCGACCTCATAATTTCATCTATAAAGAACAATATAAAAAACAAGCTTTTTCCAAAGGATAAAGACTGACAAAAAGCCCAAGCAATCGGCGCGTTATCCGTTAAGGATAGCCAATCGCTTGGGCTTTTTTATTTAATCGTTATCGTTTGAGTCGCCATTGCCGCCGACTGCAGTGTAGATTGAATTAGTTATCTCAAGCGGATTCGCTACCGCATTCTTCACCGCCTCTTTAATGGCAACAAGATGCTCCGAAATCTCGGGATACGAGCTTGGAATCCAGTTGATTTTATCCACGTCTGCGCCGCAAATAATAGCATACCACGTAAGCGCCGCGGTATATCTTCCCACACCGTAGGAAAGGTGATATCCGTCACGCGTGAGATTATCTCCGAGGTATGACGTTCTCAAATTCTGTATTGCCGTGCCCGACGTGATAATCCCCTCTATATCTTCATTATTTACTATAAGCGTATTAACCGCATTCAAAATCGAGGAATACATATACGCTTGGCTATTCTGATACGATGAAAGCCCCGACTCATAGGTGGACTGATATGCCCACGTCATGTGCCAATAAAGCTTTGCCTTGGGAGCGTGCTGCTTTACGTAACCGATGACGTTGTCAAGATTTCCATATTTGGCTATAATTCCGCTTCCGCCGCTGTTTTGTTGGATAGTGATAAAATCCCAATCCTCAAGCTCTATTGCGTATTTTGCGGAAACCTTTTCGCTCTGCTTGACCATTTTTTCCTTGGTGTCGCTTGAAAGATAGAGGTCGTATGACTCGGAATTCGACTGCATACAAGACCAATGCTTATCGAGCGAGCAACCGCCTATATAGAGGTTTGCAAGCTTAATGCTCTCAACACCGCCGTCTTTGAGAATACCGTATAAATGCTCAAGGGCGTCAACGCTGAAGCTATTTCCTATCGCAAGTATTTTGACCGATTTTGTGGCGGGTATAGTGCCCTCGTATTCATAGTGGCATTTAGAGCATTTATAAAGCCCTATTCCCTCGGTGAAAACCCCCGCAGGCTCTATCACAGTGTACTTATAGCTATGCGCGCAATCCCAACGTGCATACAACGTAATATCCCCCACCGTGCCGCGCTCTATTTTGCTGGGTGCGGGCGTTTTAAACTCGGCATCGAGATACCAACCCAAAAACTCGTCTTTCTCCGCAAACGCGTCCTTTAGAGCGAACGTTTCGCTCTCTATAGTGAAGCTTCCCTTGTTTGAATGAATTGCATTGGCGTTGTTAAGATTATAGGTTACGGTGTACGTAATAGGCTCGTAAATGATATCAACCGTGATGTCATAATATTCAAGTGTGTATTCCGCCCAAACGGCGCTGTAGCCCTCTTTTTCGGGCGGAGTTGGCTCGTCAAGCTCCTCGGTAAGCGAATCGTATTCTACCTCGAAAAGCACCTCGTCACCGTCCATAAAGGTTGCGGTATATTTCATCGGCTCCCACGCGGCAGTAACGGTAACGTTAGCTCCGTGATATTCATCAGCGCGCCACGTCTCGCCCGATTCGGTGCACCAACCGGCGAATTTGAATCCTCTTTTTACGGGGTCGGCGGGATTTTCCACGCTGCTTCCGTTTTCGGCACTCTTAACCGCGTAGCTCTTTCCGTCTACCATATATGTAACACTGTAATTCCCCTCGTCACCGCACGCCGCCAAGGCAAAGGCGGAGATAAGAAGAAGCGTCGAAAGAAGAAGTATTATAGCTCTTTTCATAATATGCACCTCTTTACCGCATTTTTTCGTATTAAGAACAAACCTAATCAAAATTACATAAAATAAAAAAGGCAGAGAAAAGCTATAATCGCCCTCTGCCCTTTTTGTCGGTATGTATTTAAATTTTAGAATTAACCGAGGTCAAGGCCGTTAAGCATCTCACGAAGAACTTTAGCTTCTTCAACGGTGATGGTGATACCCTTGCCCATCTTTTCACGGTCAGGTGACCAGGTGCGGATATCATAAACAGCCTCTCTGTCATTCCACTTAATGAGATTAAGCTCTTTATTCCAGCCGTTCTTTCCTTCGCTAACAATTCCTATAGCCTCAACAAGCTCATACTTTATTTCAGGCATTTTAGTTTCTCCTTATATTATATAATATTAAAAATGTACAATTTAAAATATAACTACGCTTATTCTAGCACAAGAATATACACTTGTCAATAAATATATAAAAATAATTTTACAAAATTCCTCTTTTTTTCAAAAATTTCTCACTTTTGCAAAAGTTAAAGCAAAATTCATAAAAAATTTAAAATTTCGAGCCACGCATAAGTAGTTTTTGAAAGCCGTTTCCCACCGCCTCCCCCACATTGAAACATACCCGAACTCCGCACAAAACACGCGTTTTTATCTTTAATCTTTTGTTAACATATTGTTAATGATTTGTTAATATCTTTTTGCTATAATACTTTGGTACGGACCATTAGCTCAGTTGGTTAGAGCTACCGGCTCATAACCGGTCGGTCCTAGGTTCGAGTCCTAGATGGTCCACCAACAAAAAAGAGATAGCCCTTGCGGTTATCTCTTTTTTGTTTTCGAGACGTTAGGCTCGGACTATGCAGACCG
>JAGBUD010000005.1 GCA_017630995.1 Clostridia bacterium | reverse complement strand
TGCTCCTTTGCTTTATCTTGTCTTCAATTTTGTGTAAAGGGGATTCAAGAAATTACAAGCCGAGATAGGTTGATGACGGCTCGCCCTTTTTGACGTTGAGATATTTATTGTAAAGATTGACGTATTTCACAGCGCAAAAACGCTTTTCGCCCTTGAGCTGATATATTTTTCCGCCAAAATAAACGTTGAGCTTATTCTTTCCGAGAATAGTGAGCGAGGAAATTTCGTCAAACGGCATTTCCAAAGCTTCCTCTCCCGCGTTCAGAACGATTTTGTTAGCAAAAAGGCTGATATCGGCAGACTTAAAGACGGGAACCTTCTTTTTATAAAGAATAACCTCCTTAACCGAAAGCTTATCCTTGGATATTACGGTGTCGTAATACGGAGCTATATCAAGCTCACTTATGTATTTATTTTGATAATCGTACCAATCGGCTACGTATTCAAATTCAAAGGGGGTTCCGTCCTCGAAAACGAATCTCTTGCCCTCGGTATATTCAACGCTCTCGCCGCACTTTTTGCACGTGAACTTATTGCCGCGGCTCTCAAAATCGGAAAGTCCGCATTTGCGGCAAACGTAGAGGGCACGCTCAAGATATTCGGCTTTATTCGCATGCTTGAACGTGGCATCGGAATTTGCCTCGTTGACGTAAAGCCCGTCTTTTATGAGAGCGAAAAGCTCCTCGTCGGAAAGGTCCTTATATTCCTCGGGTTCAACGATTCTTGAAACTCCGCAGAACATTTTTCCGCCTCTTACAACGTCGCTCCAACGCGGGTGCACACCGTATCCGCCCTCGATTTTATAAAGAGCGATAGGCAAGCCGAGCTTGCGGGCAAGCGGAACTATAGATGGGCTCATATACTCGGTCTTTCCGCTAAACGTGCGGTTTCCCTCGGGGGCTATGGCAATCGAGCCGCCCTCCTTTGCAACACGCAGACAAGTCATAATGGCGCGCACGTCTGTGGTTTGCTTTTTTATCGGAATAGGGGCAACGAGGAATTTTATGAGCTTTGACACAAAGCCGTTTGAAAAAATATCCTCGGAGGCAACGTAATAGAGATGATTTCTGAACGGCATTCCAACAAAGAACTGGTCAAATGCGGTTTGATGGTTATAAAGAACGAGGTACTGACGCTCGCTTCCGCTCTCAAGCTTCTTTATATGAAGCCCGTATTTCACCTTGGAATAGGGATAAATTACGGCAAACGCAAGATATCTTACAACGTTATGACGGAATCTTATCCACTTTTTTCTCTTTTTTTCTTTACTGTTTTTCATAATAGGCAATCCTGTGAAGAAATTGTATTTGCCATAATTATATCACATACGCACGTTTTTTGTCAACCGTGAGTATTAATAAGGATTTTATGTTGCTTTTTTAAAATGCGTGTGCTATAATGAAAATCGACAAATATCTATTAGAAGAAGCGCATAGCGGGAGGAACCTAATATGAAATATGTAATAGGAGTTGACTTTGGAACACTGTCGGCAAGAGCACTTTTGGTTAATGCCGAGAACGGCAAGGAAATTGCAACCTGCGAATCTCCTTATTTGCACGGGGTTATGGATAAAACCCTCCCCTGCGGCAAGGCTCTTCCCAAGAAATGCGCTCTGCAAATGCCAAGCGATTACATAAATTCCCTTTCAAGCGCGACAAAAGAGGTTATAAAAAAAGCAAATATAGACCCGTGTGACGTTATCGGCATAGGAATTGACTTTACCGCAAGCACCGTTTTCCCGATTGACGAGACGGGAACACCTCTTTGCGAAAGTGAAAAATACAATAACGAGCCGCACGCATACGTCAAGCTTTGGAAGCACGGCACCGCAACGGAGGAGGCCGACGATATAACCGAGCTTGCAAAAAGCAGAGGCGAATATTGGATAGGAAAATACGGCGGCAAGATTTCGGCAGAGCTTATGCTCCCCAAGATTCTTGAGACCGCACGCAAGTGCCCCGAGCTTTACCGCGACACGCACACCTTTATTGAGGCGGGTGATTGGATCAACCTCGTTTTGACGGGTGAGGACCGCAGAAGCCCTGCGTTTGCGGGGTATAAAATAATGTGGGACGCCGAAAACGGATACCCAAAAAACGACTTTTTCAAGGCGCTTGACCCAATTCTCGATAACATCGCGGGCACAAAGCTCCCGAATAACGTTTGCAAGTCCATAACCGAATCGGGCGGCAAGCTTAATAAACGCGGAAGCGAAATAACGGGACTTTGCGAGGGAACGCAGGTTGCGCTTGCTATGATAGATGCGCATGCGTCTATGGCGGGACTTGGCGTTGTCGGAAGCGGAGATATCGTTTTGATAATCGGAACCTCGACCTGCCATATCCTCAATTCTAGTGAGAAAAGGGACGTCAAGGGCATTTCGGGATACGTCAAGGACGGCATATTCCCGGGAATTTATACATACGAGGCTGGACAAAGCGGCGTTGGTGATATGTTCGCTTGGTTCGTCAAAAATTCGGTTCCCGCGGCATACCAAAGCGAAGCCGACGAAAAGGGCGTAAATATTCACACGCTCCTCACCGAAAAGGCGCGCGAGCTTAAAATAGGAGAGAGCGGAATTACCGTTCTTGATTGGTTTTCGGGAAACAGAAGTATTCTCTCAAATTCCGCGCTGACGGGACTTATTTTCGGTCTTAATCTTCAAACCAAGCCCGAAGAAATATACCGCGCAATGCTTGAATCCACCGCATTCGGAACGAGAGTTATCCTTGAGCAATACGAAAAATACGGAATAACGATATCAAACGTCACCGCAACGGGCGGAATCGCAAACAAAAATAACCTAATGATGCAGATATACGCCGACGTTCTCGGAAAGGATATCAAAATTGCGTCTACCGCGCTTTCCGGCGCCCTCGGCAGTGCAATTTACGCGGCGGCGGCTGCAGGCGCACATTCATCGATAAACGACGCGGTTGCCGCGATGTCGGTAACCTCTCAAAAGACCGTTTCTCCCATAGAGGAGAACGTAAAAAAATACGACGCACTTTACAAAAAATACAGAGAGCTTCACGATTATTTCGGAGAAATTAAATTTAAGGACAGATAATCAATGACAGAAACGATGCCACTTTCCAACGCCACAGCGAAGGAAATATACAAGGAAAATTTCGTTGAATATATGCTCTGCCTTGCGCTTGACGTTGGAGAAGCAATGCTCAAAAACGGCGGTGAGGTTTCACGCGTTGAGGACACGATAGAGCGAATTTGCCACGCATACGGCGCGGCTCACGTTGAGGTTTTCACAATAATTTCGGTTATAAACGCCGCAGTCAGAATGCCCGACGGCTCATATTCCTCGCAGATACGAAGAATAAAGTCCACGGGAACCAACCTCGGTATGCTTGAAAAGCTCAATTCACTTTCGCGCAAGATTTGCGCCACCGCTCCGGCCCTTGAAGAATTTGACAGCGAGCTGCATAAGCTCAAAAACAGCAAGTTCTACGCACCCGTGTTAATTTATTTATCATCTGCGGCGGCGGCAGGCGGCTTTGCTTGCTTTTTCGGCGGAAGCCTCAAGGACGGACTTTGGGCATTTATAATAGGTCTTATGATTCACTTTATTGACCGCAAGGCACCGCAAAAGGTCAACGTTATGGCAAAGACGGTTTGCTCATCATTCATAGCCTCCGTTATCGCAATACTTGCGGCAAGCTTCGGAATTGCCGACTCGCCCGACTACGTTATAATCGGCGTTATAATGCTTCTCGTCCCGGGTGTTGCATTCGGAACTGCTATGCGAGATTTGCTTTATGGAGATTTGCTTGCAGGCTCGCTCAAAATTCTGCAAGCGGTTCTTACCGCGCTTATGATTGCCTTTGGTTATATGATATCGACGGTGCTTCTTGAAGCGTTTTCGGTTGATATAGCAACCTCACTTCCCTCCGCTCCCGATTTCACCGTGTTCTTCAAGAGCCAATTTTTCGTGTCGTGTATAGGTGCAGCCGTAGGCTCGATATCGTTCGCGCTCCTCTTCAAGATTTCACCGAAGCATTTGCTTTTAGGCACGGTTTGCGGCGTCATCACCTACCTTATATATTATACTATAGAATTTTACACGGGTGGCATGGTTTTCCCCGCAACCTTTATTTCCACTATCTTCACCGCACTATTTTCCGAAATATGCTCACGCGTGCGCAAGGCTCCGACGATAGTTTTCCTTATCCCCGGAGTTGTTCCCACAGTCCCCGGAGGAGCGCTTTACAGAACTATGCGCTTCGTTCTCCTCAAGGAATGGCCGAGCGCGCTTGACACGTTCCTCGTTACAATGCAGGTTGGACTTGGAATTGCGGGTGGAATTCTTGCAGTTTCGATAATATACGGTGCAATCTCCACCCATATTAAAAGAAAAAAGCACGAAAAAAGCAAAATCTGATTTTTCGATTTCCACATAATAAAAAACTCCCGAAAGCAAGAATGCCTTTCGGGAGTTTTACTTTTGATTTTATTTAATTTTTCTTGCTGTAAAGCTCCTTGAACTGACGAACAGACTGCTCGAAATCTGAAACCGCGTCGCTTACAACCGCAGGATCTCTCATATCAATTCCCGCAACAAGAAGACTGTCAAGAGGAGATTTGGAATCGCCGCATTTAAGGAAATCAATATACTTTCCAACGTATGCTGCACCCTCGTTTTCTATTCTCTTGACGATTGCGGAGGCTGCGGAAATGCAGGTTGCGTACTTATAAACGTAGAAGCAAGAATAGAAATGAGGAATTCTAGCCCACTCGTACATAATTTCCTTATCAACTGCAACGTTCTTGCCAAAATACTTCTTTAC
>JAGBUD010000036.1 GCA_017630995.1 Clostridia bacterium | reverse complement strand
TAACGACTCAATCATTCACGTTGACTTTATGATAGGAACCGCTGACCTTTCAATCACCGCGGTTACAAACGATGGCAAGGAAGTTCCCGTTTTCACAAACGGCGAATGGAGCATATAAATCAGTCAAAAACAAAAAAGTGGAGCGAAGATACCTTGTCGGTATCTTCGCTCCTTTTATATTATTCTGTAAAGAACGTTGCAAACGCTTCGGTAAGTGTCTGCGAGTTGGTTGATACTGCGAGCTCGCCCGCAACAACCCATTCGGTGTCAAACGTAAAGAGTTTTATGTCAGACGTATCCTTGAATCCTACGGACATCATTGTTACGGTTGCGCTGCAGCCTGTAACGTGAACCTTAACGTTAAGAATATTCTCGGTTTTAAGCGGATTTGCTATGGTTGTTACAAGAACTTCCTCACCGTTAACGTTTCTGTAAACGTTGATATTGTTCTTATCTATAACCATATAAGTGCCGCCGTTTGCCTTGCCCGTTGAAAGCTCAATGCTTCCCATAAGAGAGCCGGCAAAATCCGCAGAAAGCGTGAATATTTTGCTCTCACAAAGCTCGTTGGGAACAGAAACGTTTACCGCGTTATTTCCCGATACGTTCTTTCCAACCTCGGACTTATATATTTCAGCATCGGTCTTTCTCATAAGCTCGGGGAATGTGTTTATCATCTGCATATAGTATGCAATTGCGCCAAGCCTTGTGGGATGAACGTTATCTGTATAGAGCATTCCCTCATACCAATTCGAGAATCTATCGTGAGCGCCAAGACATTTTGCAACGTCGATAAGCTTATAATCGTAGTTTGCAAACTGCCCCTGCTTTTTCATAAGCATTTCGTTCTTCATATAGTTATTTTGGTTAACGCAGTTGGGAAGAAGCTCAATTATAAGCTCAATGCCCTCTTCCTTACAAATATCCATAACCTCAATCATATGAACGAGGAACGTTTCGTTGACAGTACCCCACTCTTCAGGCTTTGAAAGCTTTTCGTCGGGGTTGTTTCCTGCCGCACTATCCCAAACGAGATACTTGGGCTTTCCGTGCTTCAATGCGTCCTTGAAATCCTCTATAGCGTGCTGGTTACCCATACCGCCGCGACCCACGAGAAGCGCGCCGTTGTATCCCTGATTGTAGTAATACTCGGGCCAACGCGCAGGGTCGTTAAGAGAGAGGTAGGAAGCACCGATAATCCAAATATCAGCATCGTATGCCTTACAAGCCCAGTCAAGAGTTACGTCGGTCATCTCAAGTCCCTGTGCCGTTACGAATATCTCGCCCTCGCAAGCAGAATATCCGTATCCCTTGTAGGTGTAAGTTGCACCGTCGGTGATTATGGTGAATGAGGTTTTAGTGGTATTATTCTTATCTGCGGTAATGATAACCGTTATGAAATTCTTAATTTCAATTCCGTGCTCTCTTGAAGTAACGCTAAGCTGCTTATCGGGTTCATTCCAGCTTGTGTAGCTGCAAAGGCTCAAGGTGTTGCCTGTGAGCTCAAACCAGCGTCCGTAGCTTACCATATATCCGTGACCGAGCAAAATCTTTTGGTCAGCAGTGAGAGTTCCATCTATCTTTGCGGAGAATACAAAATACTTTTCATCCTTAACTCTGTTATTACCGAGAGAAATAGTAGGATTCTGCGCATCAAGCTTTTCAGCCGTGCCATGCTTTATCGGAATTTCGGGGGTTATCATTTCGGGAACATCCGAGAGAGCCTTTGCCATAGCGGTTACTATTCCAAGCTCGGTATATTCTCCGTTTTCAACGCAATCCGTGCCCTCTGCGGCATCAGCAAAGTCGATATACCTTGCAGTTCCAGCCTTTACCGCTGCGTTTTTAGCTTCGTTTGCGGAACTAATGAGAGGAGAATGAGTTGTGAGAATGGGGGTTACCTGAAACTCTGCGCAAAGCGCAAGGAATGCGGCAACGTTTGCCTCATATGCTTCGCCCGATTCGTCCTCGTAAGACCAAATTACGTATTTGGGAACAGCGGTTTCAAATTCTCTGCGAAGAACATCAATAGCGGTGGTGCTGTCCACGGAAATTGACGACATATCAACAATCTGCGAGGCAACCAAGCGGTTTGCCCAAGTTTTTTCATTGGAAACGTTTACGTTATCTCCGACCGCCCATACCTTTGTTTCATATACCTCTGTGCTCCAGCCAAGTGTTGCGTCCATTACGGTTACGCCCTCCGTTTCATAAAATATTTCACCGCTTTTTCCCGACCATGTGAATTCTATAATGGGGGATTTTCCTTCTGCGGTTTGAATTGTTACGTTTGCAGTTCCTGCCTTTGCTTGTACGTCAACAACGATATATCCAATCATATCGCGAGCGTGAGTTCTTTCACTGCTGACGATTTGATTTTCTGCACCGTTCGTGTAGACAAGCACCTTTTCGGAAGTTATTTTGATGTAACTACCGTTAAGGGTATCTTTTCCTCTACCGAAATATATCGTTCCGTTTTCGGCAAAGCTTTCGATATTAAGCGAAAGAGTATATCTGAAGCTTCCGTCAAAATCAGATGCGGTTCCGATTGCCGAGGGTGCTTCTTCAATAATTTCTTTATATCCGTATCCCCATTTAGCATAGTAGCTTATGCTCTTGCGCAGAGTTTTTGGTTCTACAATCTCTGCGGGCGAGGTAAATGCCGCGTCCTCATACCAGCCAAGGAAGATTGCTCCGTCCTTGGTTGCGGGAGCGAGGCTGAATCCTTGGTCAAAAGCAAATTCGGTGGGGTTATCGGGCGAATTTGTGCCACCGTCAAGGTTATATATAATGCTATATACGTTAGCCTGCCATTTTGCAACGAGAAGAATATCGTCGGTTACCTTGTCCTTTGTGAAATCCCACTGAACGTCACCCAAGAACCAGCCGATGAATTCATAGCCGTTGTTTATAATCTTTCTCGGCTCACGAGCCTTAATTCCGTCAGAAACCTGCTGATCCTCAACTGTTTGACCTTGAACACCCGTTTCAAACTTGACGGTGTGCTCGTTAGGACCTACGGTAAATTTCTTTGTTACGGAATTTGAGTTAAGCGTGTAATTGGGATTCTTGCTTTTTGCGGTAAGTGTTCCCTCATCTCCCTCCTCGGAGAAGTCACACGCACCAAAATCGAATTCAAGCTCTACGCTATCTCCCTCAAGTACACCGTTAACGGTATACTTTACCGCTTTGGGCGCTGAACCGCTTGCCTTAAAAACAAGGTTTTCGTAGGTTACGGTTACTGTTTTGGGAAGAATTTTGAGCGTTGCCGTGAGAGTTGTGTCTGCAAATCCGTCCTGCTTTACGGTTGCCGTTACAACGTGCTCTCCAGCCTCCTTAAACGTATTTTGAGGAGAATAGGTCACAGTTGCTCCCTCGGGCAATCCCGAAACCTCAATAGTTTTTTCCGTGCCGTCGTATACGGCGTCTACGCTTTCAAAGGTCAATCCCTCTATTTCGGGATCAGAGCAAGAAGCGATGGCAAATGCGCAAAGGCATAGCGTGAGTGCCAATATAATCAGCAAACTTTTTTTCATAAAATTTCCTTCCAATCAAGAATTTGCTATGTATTTTAAAATCAATATACCGACATATATTTTACCACATTTTTTTACCCTTTTCAAGTTCAATCTAGTTTCAATATGTAGAATTTTCTTGTATATTTTCAACAAAAATTCCTTTACTGCAGAAAGAAAACTTTATAATTTCTTCGAAAGAAAAATCCCTTGCCGCGATTGTGCGGCAAGGGATAAAGTTTTATTAGTTGTTTACGTACTTCATATCGACGTTTTGAAGCTCCTGACCCTCGCAAGAAAGAGTTACCTCTTCGCCCGCCGACCAGTAGGTTTCAAATGAGAAGATTGAATTCTTTTTCATCGTAAGAAGCTCGCCCGCGGAAGCAAGTGCGATATTCGCCTTATTGCCAACCACGTGAACGCGAACGTTAACGATATCCTGCATTTTTGCAGAGGTGGGAACGCTTGTCAAAAGGACGTCCTTTTCGGCAGACTTTGCGTAAACCTTGACAAATTTCTTATCTATAGTGACGTAGGTCTGACCGTTTTTGGTGCCGCCAAGCACAAGCTTTCCAACAAATTCGTCGGTAAAGTCAGCAGAAAACGTTACTGCAAATTCGTCTTTAGACTTACCCTCTCCGCTGATTGAGAGAGCTTGCCCCACCGCAAGCGTTTCAACCTTTTTATGAACACGCTTTGCAGAGCCGCCAACCATAAGCTCGGGGAAATCGCAAAGGAACTGAAGATAGAACGATCTCGCACCAAGTGTGGTGGGGTGAGTTTGGTCGCTATGAATCATACCCTCGTACCATTCGGATCCAACTGTATGTGCGTTTATTGAACGAGCGATATTGATAACACGATAGTTATACTTTGCAAACTCGCCCTTTCTGTTCATAACGTAATCAAGCTTATAAGAGTTATTCTGCTTGGGCGTTTGAGGAATCGTCATAACGTAGAGCATTATATCTCTTTCCTTACAAACCTGCATAAGCTCACAGAGTGCGTCGTAATACGCGGGCTTAATATCACCCTCATCAGAGCCATCGTTCATTCCGACACCCCAAGCAAGCGCTTTGGGTGAAAAACCGGATTTCAATGCGTCTTTAAGCTCTTCTATTCCGTGAGGACCGCCCATTCCGCCTCTTCCTGCCATAAAGACGTTCTTATCGTATTTATCGGCATAGAGATAATATGGCCAACGCGCGGGGTCGTTCAATGAAAAATACGATGCTCCAATGAGCCAAATATCCTTATTATAGTCTACGCAAGTCCAATAAAGGTTTGCGGAGGAAAGAACTCCCTCTCCGTCTATCTTTGCGAATATTTCACCGTCACACGCGCTCCAACCGTATCCGCTCTTTCTGAACGTTCCGCTTTCGGTTATG
>JAGBUD010000001.1 GCA_017630995.1 Clostridia bacterium | reverse complement strand
GCTTTATGTTCTTTATGATAATGCTCGGTGTCTTCGTTGGATTCTTTGTTAAGCTTATGCTTCCGCAGCTCGATGAAATCGGTGTTTGGGGCAATCTGGCATATACGGGAATAAGACTTCTTCTCTTGCCTATCGTCGTTGGCATTGGATTTGAATTCATAATGTTTGCGGGCAATCACGATAATTTCGTGACGCGTGCGATGTCTGCCCCGGGACTTTGGGTGCAGAGAATAACCACCAAGGAGCCGACGCTCGATATGCTTGAGGTTGCAATAATATCGATAAAGTGCGCACTCCGCGACGATTTCCCCGAGTTTAAGGAATTTTACCTTGCTCGCGAATGGGAAAAGACGGAAGAGGCCGAGGACGCAGAAGAATCCACAGAATCCGAGGCTAGCTCCGAAACCGAGCCGCAAGACGTAACCAAAGAAGAAATTGAACAGATAACCACAGAAAATGAAGCTATCTGAAGCAGTTAAAATCCTTGCCGATAGCGGCATAGAGGATTCAAAAAGAGAGGCGCGAAGCATATTCAAGCATTTTGGAAATTTTTCGGATTCCGCACTGCTTCTCAACGACCCCGACACCGACTCGCAAGAGGTGGTAAAGGCTATTTTAAAAAGAGCCGAGCGATATCCGCTTCAATACATCTTCGGAAGTGTTGATTTTTACAAGGAAAGCTACAAGGTTTCAGAGGCTTGCCTTATTCCCCGCTCGGACACAGAGATTCTCGTTGAAGAGGTTATAAAAAGACTGCCTGAAAGCGAGAGCTTTATAGACATATGCACGGGTAGCGGCTGTATTGCCCTATCGACGCTCAACAATACCCGCGGCACGCGGGCGATTGCCGTTGACATTTCTGAAGCGGCGCTTGACGTTGCAAAAGAAAACGCAGAAAACCTCGGGCTTTCCGAGCGAGTGACGTTTATTTGTGCGGACGCGCTTTCCGCCCCGCTTTGCGAGGATGTTTATGCCGTTGTTTCAAATCCGCCGTACGTCACACAAAGGGCATATAGAGATCTTGAAAAGGAAATATTCCACGAGCCGAGCATTGCTTTTCTTGGCGGTGAGGACGGACTTGTTTTCTATAAGAGGCTTATTCCGCTATACAAAAACGCAATAAAGGAATCGGGATTTATCGCCTTTGAAATAGGATACGACCAAGGAGAGAGCCTAAAGGAGCTCGCCGAGCAAAACCGAATGAATGCCGAAATAATTAAGGATTACGGCGGCAACTGCCGCGTTGCTGTCCTGACGCGCAAGGACACCGAAAATTAGCAAACATTTATCTCCCCGCATAAAATATGGCGAGGTGATAAAATGAAAAAGACCGTTGCCATAATATATGGAGGCGAGGGCAAGGAGCGCAAGGTTTCCATTGCCTCAGCAAACAATCTCTCGCGGCTGATTGACCGAGAGAAATTCAATCTTATCCGCGTTCTAATAACGAGCACGGGAGAATGGTTTATAGAAAAAAACGGCAAGCGATGCCCTACCTTTCCGATTTACATTAACGGAAAGAGCGGTTTTCATCAAAACGAAACCGTGATAAAGGTAGACGCGGCAATTCCATGCCTACACGGAGATATGGGTGAGGACGGAATTATCGCGGGCGCGTTGCGAGCCGCGCACATATCATACGTCGGTGCGGACACCTTGGCAGGTGCCGCTTGCGCAGACAAAATAATAACAAAGGCGGTTGCCGAATCACTCGGTATACCGACGGCAAAATGGACGTTTGCAACGGACAGAGAAAGCACCGCAAGCGTTCAAAGACGGGCGGAGGAAAGCTTCGGATATCCAATGTTCATAAAGCCCGCAAATGCAGGAAGCTCGATAGGAATAACCAAGGTTTGTGATGCTATGGAATTCGCCGTGGCGTACAGACGCGCGCTCCTATGCGACAAGAGGGTTCTTGTTGAGGAAGCTATTCCCGTTTTCTCAGAGCTTGAATGTGCATATTTTGAGCTTGGAGGAAAGGCTCACTTTTCGGTGGGAAGCATTTGCACCGACGGCAAATTTTACGATTTTTCTGAAAAATACGCAAGCGAAAGCGATATAAAGACGACACCGAGCTGCGTTGCTGACGAAAAGGCAAAGGAAGCTGTTATCGAGATGTCAAGACGACTGCGATCTGCGTTTTCTGTAAACGGACTTGGGAGGTTCGATTTTTTCATCACCAAGGACGGCGCGCTGTATTTTAACGAAATCAACACCTTTCCCGGTATGACACCAACAAGTCTTTACCCTGCCCTGACCTTAAACATGGGGCTTTTCGAGGGCGAGTTTATCAATCTTCTTTTGTCAGAGGCTATCTATGATAGGCGTTTTTGACAGCGGAGAGGGCGGAAGACTTGCGGTTGAAAAAATCAGAGAGCTTTCAAAAAAGACCGACATTGCGTTCATAGCCGACACAAAAAACGCCCCATACGGAACGAAAACACGAGAAGAAATAATATCGTATGCCAAGATAAACATACAAAGGCTAAAGGCTATCGGAGCGAAAAAAATTCTAATAGCTTGCTGCACGGCAAGCACGGTTTATCCGTTTCTTTCAAAAGAAGAAAGAGAGATATCAATACCGATAATAGATTTCACCGCGCGCGAGGCGGTAAGACAAACTAAAAACGCAAGACTCGGTGTTATTGCAACCTATGCGACGGTGCGCTCGGGCGCGTTTCGCGAAAGCATATTAAAATATATGCCGACGGCAAGCGTGACGGAAATTGAGGCTCAAGAGCTTGTTGGAATAATAGAAAGCGGAGCCGCCGACAATAACGTTGACACATACTGCAAGGCAAGACTGAAAAAGATTTTAGAGAGTGCGAAAAACGGCGATTTTGACACGCTGATTCTCGGCTGCACGCATTTTCCGCGCCTTGAAAAAACCATATCCCAAATTACAGGCAAAAAAACCGTTAGCTCTGCCTTGGTTGGAGCTATGGAAATACTGAAACACTGCAATCAAAACGAAAACGGAAGACTCTTGCTCCTATAAAGCAACGGGCAAGAGAAAAAGAAAGGAAGCTTAAAATGTCAAAATACAGAAGAGGAAGAATAAACGACGCCGTGGCAATGGAGCTTGCAATAGCTCTCGGCGAGGTAAGAGAGCCTAAGGTTATCGGCAATTTCGTCAGCATAACGCGCGCAGAGGTTGCACCCGACCTCAAATACGCGACGGTATATTTCTCGTGTATGGGAGATTTTGACGAGGCAAAGGAGGGGCTTAAAAAATGCACGGGTATGCTCCGCCATCACCTTGCCGTTACCTTGAATCTCAGAATCACGCCCGAACTTAACTTTGTAAAGGACGGCTCCATTGAGCACGGTGCAAGAATCGCTAAGCTTCTCGACGAGGTTATGCCTCACAAAGAGGACGAAGAAAAATGAGCGAACTTAAAAAGCTTTCACCGAAAGAATGCGCGCAAAGGCTGACATCGCTCAAAAAGGTAACGGTTATTATGCACGCTCGCCCCGACGGAGATACCGTGGGAAGCGCGTCTGCCCTACTCAAAATATTAAAGCTGCTCGGTGCTGACGCACAGTATGCTTGCGCCGACAAAATACCAGATAGGCTCGCATTTCTTCTTCAAGACGAAAAGGAAACCTTGGATTTTGCCGACAGAGAGCTTGTTGCAGTTGACGTGGCATCGGCAACTCAACTCGGTGCTTTGGCGCACCTTTCGGAAAAAATCTGATTAACCGTCGACCATCACGCATTCAGCACTCCGTTTTCGGACAATCTTACCATTCCGGACGCTTCGAGCGCGGGCGAGGTGGTTTTCGAGGTTATGGATGAGCTTATCAAAATGGGAAAAGCGAATATTACAAAAGAAATCGCATATCCTCTTTATGCGGCAATCAGCTCGGACACGGGCGGATTCCTCTTCTCCTCGGCGTCGGCAACAACCTACAGAAGAGCTGCGGAGCTTATAGGAACGGGAATTGATTTTTCAGACGTCAATCATAGGCTTTTTCACTCGAAATCAAAGGAGCAAATTCAAGCCGAGGGATTTATAGCCTCAAAGCTTAAAACTCGCGCAGACGGAAAGATAGCTTACGCCACTCTTTCAAGAGAGGAGCGACTCAACTCGGGCGCATTGCAAGAGCATTTTGAAACCGCGATAGACGTTATTCGCTCGCTGATTTTTGCCGAAATAGCTCTTTTCGTGCGCGAAAACGACGACGGAACGCTCAAGGCTTCGATTCGCTCAACGGGCGCAAACGTTGCTGAAATTGCGGCACAATTTGGCGGAGGCGGACACGTAAGAGCAGCAGGCTGCTCACCCAAAGCCGATAGCGCGGAGGCTGGTGCCGAGCTACTGCTCACAAGGCTCGAAGAGCTTTTTGCCAATTGATAGCCAATATACAAGCCGAAAGCTGAACACGTAAGGATTATTTTTATGAAAAACATAAAAAAAGCAATAATACCCGCAGCAGGACTCGGCGTCCGTATGCTTCCCATATCTCACGCAGTTCCAAAGGAAATGTTGCCTATCGTCGATCTTCCCGCAGTTTACTATCTCGTCGAGGAAGCGGTTAAAAGCGGAATTACCGAAATTCTCATAATAACCAACAGAGATAAGGACGCGATGGAGGACTTTTTCGACCTTTCTGTTGAATACGGGGAGGCTCTTAAAGCCAAGGGCAGATTGGCGGAAGCGGAGCGTCTTCGCAATATCGCGAATATGGCGAATATATATTTCATTCGTCAAAAGGAAACCAAGGGCCTCGGCCACGCAGTTGGAAAGGCGAGAGAATTCGTCGGCTCTGACCCGTTCGTGGTTCTTTACGGTGACGACGTTATTTTCTCCAAAACACCCGTTTGCCGTCAGCTTATCGACGTTTACGAAAAATACGGAAAGGCAGTTGTGGGAGTTAAGCCCGTTTCCCTTTCCGACATAAGAAAATACTGCTCGCTCAAGGTAGACAAGGTTCCGGGAGAGGACAAGGTCACATACTGCACGGATATGATAGAAAAGCCCGAGGAGGGCAAGGAATTTTCAAACCTTTCTATACTCGGCAGAGTTCTTCTCACGCCCGAAATTTTCGACATTATCGACGTGCTTCCCGCAGGAGCAGGCGGAGAAATTCAGCTCACCGACGCTATGGCAAGGGTTGCCCGCGAAAGCGGAATTTACGCACTTGAATTTGAGGGTGAAAGATTCGATATGGGCTCAAAGCTCGGCTTTTTAAAGGCTAACGTAAAGATTGGACTCACTCATCCCGAAACCGCAGATGCCCTCAAGGAATACATAAAGGAAATCGCAAAGGAGCTTTGATTTGATAATAAGACGAAGCCTGCCGACCGACGCAAAATACATAGCGGCTCTCGAAGAAGAGATTTTTTCGGATCCTTGGTCGGAAACCGATATAATGACGGCAATAACCTCAAGCGGCGCAATGTGCTACTCGGCTCTCGGAGACGATGGAGAGCTTTACGCCTATCTTATCGGAAGAATGATTCTTCCCGAGGGAGAAATATACAGAGTTGCAACTCTGCCGTCAAGGCGGCAGCGCGGAATTGCGCACCGTCTTCTCTCGTATGCGTTAAAGACGGAGATGGGACACGGACTCGAAACCGTTTTTCTTGAGGTTCGCTCAAAGAATATTGCGGCAAGAAAGCTTTACTCATCTCTATATTTTACCGATGCGGGAATACGCAAAAATTATTATAAAAATCCGCCCGACGACGCAATAATTATGCTTCGCACAAGCGGAGAAAAGGAATAAAAATGAACATACTTGCTTTTGAAAGCTCATGCGATGAAACAAGCGCAGCGGTCCTTTATGCCGATGAGCTTTGCGGCTTTGAAATAAAATCGAATATCGTAGCCTCTCAAATCGAGATACATAAGCTTTACGGCGGCGTTGTTCCCGAAATTGCGAGCAGAGCGCACATAGAAGCAATTTCCAACATAACCTACGAAGCGCTTTCCACGGCTAACATCTCGCTTTCCGACGTTGACGTTATCGCCGTTACGGCAAGCCCCGGTCTTATCGGTGCGCTTCTTGTAGGCGTTAATTTCGCAAAGGGACTTGCCATAGCAAATTCAATCCCTCTCGTCGCGGTTGACCATATAAAAGGTCACATCGCTTCCGTCTATCTTCAAGAAGATGCACCGCGTCCACCGTTCATCGCACTTACGGCTTCGGGCGGTCACACCTCTATATACAAGGTGGATTCCTATGACGAAATATCGGTTATCGGAGCAACGAGAGATGACGCAATAGGCGAATCCTTTGACAAAATCGGAAGAATAATCGGTATTCCCTACCCTGCAGGAAAGGGCTTTGATAAAATCAGCGAAAGAGGATTTGAGAGAGCAACGGGACTTACGATAGACACTCCGAGAATCTACGACAAATATAAACAGAGCGCGGCATATAAGAACGCGGATATGTATCTCCCCTCACCCGCGCTTAACGACGGCACGCTTGATTTCTCATTCTCGGGACTGAAAACCGCGTCTATAAATTTGCTCCACAAATACGAGCAAAAGGGCGAGGAAATAGACAAGGAGCTTTTTGCCGCAAGATATACCTACGAAGCCGTTGAGGCTATCGCAAAGAAAATTTCCGCGGCACTCAAGGCCTATCAAGGATACGCATTGACCATATCGGGCGGAGTTGCGGCAAATTCTCATTTGAGAAGACGCCTTGCGGAAATTGCCGCCGACAACGGAACGAAAATATACATTCCCCCGCTCTCGCTTTGCGGAGATAATGCAGCAATGATAGCCGCAGCGGGATATTACGAATACAAAAACCAAAAAATCAGCGACTCATCACTCAATGCCAGCGCACTGGACTCAATATAAGAAAGGAATCCCATGGAAAGCATAGATAAAGTAAACGGAACTTTTGGAAAAAGAGCACAGGATTTTTTAAAGCCTACCGTTTCAGCCGCGGTTATAAAGCGTCTGCCGAGATATCACAGATATCTTGGTGATTTGCTCCGCGAGGGCAGGCTCAGAATCTCCTCGGCAGAGCTTTCGCGCCTTATGAACGTTACCGCATCGCAGATAAGACAGGACCTCAACTGCTTTGGCGGCTTCGGGCAGCAAGGATACGGCTATAACGTAAAATACCTCTACGGCAAGATAAGCGAGCTTTTGGGCGTTGAAGAGGGCTACAGAGCAGTTATCGTCGGCGCAGGAAACCTTGGCAGAGCGCTTGCGTCAACTCATATGTTCGAGCGCAGAGGCGTTGACAGAATAGCTATGTTTGATATAGACCCCGATGTCATAGGAAAATCCATCTGCGGAATTCCTGTATATCCCGTTTCCTCGCTTGGCGAGTTTTGCAAAAAGGAAAAGGTTGCAATAGGCGTTGTTACCGTGCCCAAGGAAGCTGCGTACAAGGTTTGCAGAATTATGATAGACGCGGGTGTGCGCGGACTTTGGAATTTTGCGAATATGGAAATAAAATTCCCCGAGGACAACGTTATCGTTGAGAATATACACCTCGGAGATTCGCTTATGAAGCTTTGCTACGAAATAAAGACCGGCAAGGAGTCCGGAGAAGACGGAGTTTTTTAAATGACGGAATATAAAATAAATTTGGAGCATTTAAGGGAAAACGACAGCTTCCCTGAAGCTTCAAAGGAGGAGCTGCGTGTGCTGCTTGCTCTTATCGCGCTTGACGGAAAATACGAGAGCGCGGACGAGCTTGCCCTTGCCGCCAAAACCACGCGTGCGCGCGCCGCATCTGCCCTGGTTTTTTGGCAGGAAGCAAACGTAATAAATAGCGGCGCGGAGAGCGACAACGCATCACACGTTTTTGAAGAATTTTTACCCAGAACCGATTTGGACTCGCCCATCGAGGAAAGCAGAACCGAAATCGCAAAGCATATAAGAGATAAAGGGCTCGCCGGGATTATAGCAGAGTGTGCAAGACTTCTTGAAAAGCCTATGCTCTCCACAGAGGAAACGAAAAAAATCGTTATGCTCTGCACCGAATACTCCTTGAGCGAGGAATACATAGTCACGCTTGCCGCATATCTGCTCAGCAAGGAAAAGCTCACGGTGACTCGCCTTGTTACAGACGCGCAAAGGCTCGTTAAGCTCGGCATTGATTGCAACGAGGAGCTTGAAAAATACCTTGAAGAAAAAGAAAAGGAAACGGGCGCCGATAGGGAGCTTTGCAAGCTCATCGGAATACGCGGACGCTTTCTTTCTCAAATGGAAAAGGAATATGCAAGAAGATGGATTTACGATTACGGCTATTCTCGGGCTATCATCGGACTTGCCTACAGTAAATCCACTGTTGCAACGGGAAACGCAAGCCTACCCTATATGGATACCCTCATAAAGAAATGGCACGAGGCGGGCTGCAAAACCCTCGCAGAATGCGAAGCAATGCTTGAAAGCGATAGCAAAGCAATCTCCGCAGAGTATGAAAAGAAAAAAGAGGGCGGCGCAAGAAGCAAAAAGAAACCCACACCGAGATACGGTGAATTTGATATTAACGATGCCTTTAGCAAGGCTTTGAGTCGTAGCTACGGCGACGAGGAAAACGGAGGTTAATATTTATGTACGGATACGATAATTACCAAAAGGTTAAAGAAGAAATAAACGAGAGAAGACAACGCGCAATAAAGCTTGCCGATGAGAGAAACGCACACGTGCGCGACATATCGAAGGATATCCGCATAATTGACGCAGAGCTTGTTAAAACGGGGCTTCTGCTCTTTAAAACCGCGTGTGAGGGCGGAAATATAGACGAGATAAGAGAAAGAAACCTAAAGCTCAACGAGGATAGAAGAGCCGTGCTCAAAACGCTCGGATATCCCGAGGACTATACCGAGGTCAAATATACATGCCCAATTTGCTCCGACACGGGATTCACCGACATCAATATGTGCTCATGCTTCCGCGAGGCGCTCCTCAAGGAAAACATTAAGTCGTCGGGAATTGGCGAGCTTATAGAAAAGCAGTCGTTTGATAACTTCTCGCTCGCACATTTCACCTCCGACCCCGATCTTCACGAGAGAATGGAGAAAAACCTCAATGTTGCAAAGGATTTTGCCAACAACTTCGGCAAGGCAAGCAAAAATCTTCTCCTTATGGGCCCCACGGGTACGGGAAAGACACACATATCCACCGCAATAGCAAAGACGGTTATCGAAAAGGGCTATGACGTTATATACGATAGCACGCAAAACATCGTTTCTGCATTTGAAGCAGACAAATTCAAAAGCGGATACGGATATTCCGAGTCTAAATCAAATAAATACCTCGAATGTGACCTTCTGATTCTCGATGACCTCGGAACAGAGTTTTCAAGCCAATTCACCGTAACCTGCCTTTATAATCTTCTCAACACAAGACTAAACAAGGGACTTTTCACGGTTATATCCACCAACCTTTCCCCCGCAGAACTATCCGATAAATACGAGGACCGTATTTACTCGAGAATTATCGGCTCGGATTCAAGAATACTCCTTTTCGGCGGCAAGGACAGAAGAATAAACGGTAAATAATTGTTTACAAAAGTCTTTTTCACCTATGGAGAAATCTATGAAAATAATAGAAGTGAGCGAGCTTGGTGCCCCCGAGCTTGACGTTTACGTGCGCCTCACGGGCGCACAGCTTCGAAGAAGCGAGGAGGACAAAAACGGCATATTTATTGCCGAAAGCCCGAACGTTATTGAGGTTGCACTTTCGGCAGGGTGCGAGCCGATATCGATTTTGACCGACGAGAAGCTTCTTCTTTCGGGCGCGGTTCAAAAGCTTATAGCAAATCACCCCGATATACCGATTTACACCGCAAAACGCGACACGCTTACCGCCTTAACGGGATTTGAGCTGACGCGCGGAGCGCTGGCAGCAATGCGCCGCCCCGCCCCCAAAATGCCCGAAGAGGTTTGCCGCAATGCTCATCGCATAGCCGTTCTTGAGAACATATGCGACTCAACGAATATAGGCGCGATATTTCGTTCTGCGGCGGCTCTTGGCATAGACGCGGTGCTTATAACACCAACATGCTGCGACCCGCTTTGCAGAAGAGCTATCCGAGTCAGTATGGGAACTGTTTTTTGCGTTCCTTGGGCGAAAATAGGCGACACGCCTGCCGACTGGCCGCGCGATATCGAGAAGCTTCACTCGCTCGGATTTTCCACGGCAGCAATGGCGCTTTCGTGCAATACTCTTGAGATAGATTCCGAAATCCTCGCAGCGCAAGAAAGGCTCGCCATAATCCTCGGCACAGAGGGCACGGGTCTTATGTCGGAAACGATAGAAAAAGCTACCTACACCGTTAAAATCCCCATGTCGCACGGGGTGGACTCTCTCAACGTTGCAGCGGCGGGAGCGGTTGCCTTTTGGGAATTAAGATATAAAAAGGGGCTTCCGTATTTAGGCATAACCGAATAATAACCAAATAAAAAGAGGCTTCCGCATCTAGACATAACCGAATAATAACCAAATAAAAAAGAGGTGGAGATGTTGGTAACTAAACAGCTCCAAACAAAAATGCTTGGTTTCGAATTATCGAAGACCAAGCATTTTTTTAGTTTTCTTTATGCTCCGAAACGAATTTTCTGTATTCTTCGCATAAGCACATCATATTTATCGCGCTGCGCAATGACTTTGCCGTCATATCCTTTGGCAATCCAAGCTCGCACGCAAGCGCTGCCCTCTTTTCTTTTGAGTTTTCTCCTCCCGTAAAGCCGTCCTCAAAAAACTCCGCACTGCTTATCTGCTCCATATCCGAAAGCTTGATTTCCGAATCCACAACAAACGGCTCGAGAATTGAAAAAAGAACATCAGGCTTCATACCCTCAACGCCGAGATAACCCGCCTTTGAGCGCGTTTTCTTCCTTTTTTCTTTTCCCTCTATTTCGGGAATATAGACGTTATATATTTTATCCTTTGGGAGCATTGATTGCAAGAATGAGCGAATCTGCCTGCCTCCGCCGTCAGAATCGGTTAGGACTATAATTCCGCTACTCGCAACCTTTCGCAGCAGCGCTTGCTTTTCCTTTGAATTAAAAACCGAAAAGCCGTCAAGGCTTATAATCAGTCCGCCAAAAAGTGAGGAAAGCGTGCATTTATCGTATCTCCCCTCGACTATCAAGGGGTATTTCAAAATCTTCTTTTCTCTTGTCATTTTAGTTCCTTTTTCCTCTTTTCGCAAAGGTCGGCAAGCGCGCAGCTATCACACGCGGGATTTCGCGCGGAGCACACGTCTCTGCCGAAAAGCACGATTCTATGGCAAAAATCCGAGCTTTCATTAGGCTCTATAAGCTCGCAAAGGATCTTCTCTATCCTTGTGGGATTCTTTTCCGTTACGGGATACATACCGAATCTTGCGCATATTCTCATACAATGCGTGTCGCAGACAACCGCGGGGAGCTTGTGAATATCTCCGCGCAAAAGATTTGCAACCTTGCGCCCAACACCCGCAAAGCGCAAAAGATCTTTCATTTCGCTTGGCAAAACTCCGCCGTATTCACTAACGAGAAGCCTTGACGCTTCTTTTATATTTTGAGCTTTGACTCTGTATAATCCGCAAGGCTTTACGATTTCTTCAAGTTCAAATATATCGGCGTCTGCAAGCGCCTCGGCAGAGGGATATTTAAGGAATAGCTCCTTTGATACCATATTAACTCTTTTGTCAGTGCATTGCGCGGAAAGGCTGCCCATAACAAGCAGTCTCCAAGGGTCGCCGCCATATTCAAGGGCACAAGCTGCGTCGGGATAAAGGGATTTAAGACGCTCAACAATTAAGGCAAGCCTTTCCTTTTTTTGCTTCTTATTCAATCCCCTCACCTCCGAGAGCTTCTAATATCAGCTTGCGGGTCAGGGTGAGGTTCAAGCCTACTACCGTGTCAAATTCACCGATATATTCCTTGACGAATTTGCCGATATAGCCTTGAATTCCGTATGCCCCCGCCTTATCCATCGGCTCGCCGCTTTCAACGTATTTTGAAATTTCGCTTTCGCATATTTCGGAGAAAACGACCTCGGTTGAAGCTGTTCCGCTATAAACCTTTCCTTTATATGCAACGGCAATTCCCGTTCTTACAAAGTGCGACCTATTCGATATCGAGCGAAGCATACTTTTCGCTTCCTCCTCGTCACGCGGTTTTCCGAGCGCCACTCCATCAAGCTCAACGAGCGTGTCCGAAGAAATAACGACGGACGAGAAATATTCTTCCATTTCGGAAATTGCGGCGCCCTTTCTCTCTGCGAGAATACGAACACCGTCTACCGTTGAAATTCCGCTATCAAGCTCCTCGTCAACCTCTCGGATAATGATTTCGAATTCAAATCCCATTTCCTTGCCAAGCTCTGATAAAAGCTGCTTTCTGCGCGGAGATTTCGAAGCTAATATAAATCTTATCTTTTCGTCCATTTCTCTTTCACTCTCTTTATAAAATCCATTAAGAAAATTCATTCTTCGGCGGCAAAATCAAATAATTTATGCTTTATGCGGCAATATGCCGCGCAAAATTGCCTTTTCAACATAATTATATCATAATACTCGGAACATTTCAATAAACTGAAAGAAAAAAGAGGCACCGCGCAAAGCGCGATGCCTCACTTGATTTTAAATCAAATTATTCGGGAAGACCTGCGTACATTCTTGTAAGACCGTCAAGGTGTTCCTTCTTGGATTCGTAGATTCCTGCATAGTCCTGACGAAGGTCAAGCTGGAATTCCTTAGCAGACATTATCTGGTGCCACTTCTGGCTGGAAGCCTCAGAACCGTAGAACGAACCGATAGCATCCTCGAAGCACTTGTCGAAGGAGCTACGTACGTGGGTACGGATGTACTGAAGCATGTAAACAGTTCCGGGAGAACCGTCAGCAACGTCGTACTGAAGCTTGTAGTCATAGTACTCGTTAAGGATATCGGTTGAGTGAGTCGACTGGTAGTTGAGGAATGCAGAGCACTCAACGAACTTGGTGGTGTTAACCTGGATAGCACCGGGACGACCCATGTTATGTATCTGAGTGAGGTACTCGTCACCGCTTCTGTAAAGAGGAACAGGAACGATACCGAATCCACCGCCGGACTCCTTGAGGTTCTGATACTCGTCAAACTCGAAAGCACCAACGAGCATTACGTCACCAAAGAGAACGTGGTTCTGGGAGAATCTGGTACGAATTGCTTCGTAGCTGGAGTCACCCCATGCGGTGTTGTAGTTCTTACCAACGATACAAACGCCGGGCTTCTGGAAGAGCTCGGTAGTAGCATCACAGAACTTGAAGAGATCCTCGTTATTGGCGGGATAGTAGTACTTCCAGTCGTTAGCTTCATCATCCCACACCTTGTGGATAATAACAACGGAAGTGGTGTAAAGCATACCGGAAGCTGCAAGACCGCCGTTTGCGAATGCAAATCCAACTCTGTCGTCGGAAAGCTGGCATCCTGCGGTGTTACCTGCTGCAGGACGGTACGCTGCCTCGGCATAAGTTGCGAGGAGCTTGTAGGTCCATTCGCCTGCCTTAACCTGCTCATAGAAGTCGTCGATAGTGAACTTACCGTCGCCATCTCTGTCACCCGTGATCTTATCTCCAACGTCAGAGAGGATAGTTACGCTGACGGGGATGATGAAGAATGCACGAATCATATCGGTAAAGTAGTCGGAAGAAAGGATGTACATCTTGTGCTGAGAAAGGGTAAGAGAAGTCATGTACTCGTACATGTAACCTCTGTTATCGGTAGCCTCGTTGTAATCCGCATTGTTGAACTCGAAGTAGTTCTTTCCGTAGAGCTCACCGGTACCACGGCTGGTGGTACGAAGGTTAGCAAAGCAACGCTTGAGGGAAGCACCTACAAGGTCGTATACGAAGTTACAGTACATATCGGGCGCATCCTTTGTGGTCTGCGACTGAACTGTGCTCTCGATACGGTTGATATTAGCACCCCACATATACTCGGAAGTATCAGGATAGTACTCATAACGAACATCAACCTTGGTGGTGTACTCAGCGAGCATGTTTCTGTTACGAACAGCGTTATCGATCGAGTCGGAAACGGTGTCGTCCTCACCTGCAAGATATCTCTCACAAGCAGAGGGAAGCTCGTTGTTGTTGGTGTTGTTGGTCATCTGGAAGATGAGGCTCTGAGAAGTCCAAGGATAGTTGATGACAACCTCGTCACGTCCGTCGTCCATCTTTTCGTCGCACTCGTCGCAGAAGCCGTCGCCATTGTCGTCGTAGTGCTCGCAAACGTCGATATCAACCTCTTCGTCGCAAAGATCGCAGACACCATCGATATCCTCGTCCACGTGGTCACACTCTTCCGCTTCAACAGCTGCGTTACAAGTATCGCACTTGCCATCGCCGTTGTTGTCCTTATGGGTTACAGGAAGAGTCTGTGTGCAACCGTCTGTGTCGCACTTACCGTCATGGTTAGCGTCAACGTGGTTGGTGCAGGTTTCATTGCCACCGCAGGAAGCAAGAACAGCAACACAGCTGAATACCATGAGCACGGTAAGAATCAAACAAACAATTCTCTTTTTCATAAAAATCTCCTTTTTTATTTTCCCGTCTTAATTTAGCCTGCAAGACAGTTGACAGGGAAAGCGGTTATGACAGTCCTGATACAATGTTCGGCAGATTGCCGAAAAGAAATCCACCGAAAGCACCTCCGAACAGGACGCACAACCGTGGTATCAGACATACATATGCCCCTTTGTATTTAAAATAATAACATAAAACAAGATTAGAGTCAAGACTAATAATGTTAAGAGATACATTTTCTTGCACTATTGCTAATTAATCGCATATATTTTCGTGCAAAACTAACAAAATTCATTTTTTGCCGTTGTTTAACCCGACAAAAAGCAAAAATGCCCCAAGAAAGCGAAAAAACAGCGCCCCAAAAGAGCGCGTTTCTGCAAAAGAAAAAACCGAGGTTTTGCAAACAAAAGTTTACTTTCCCTCGGTTTACCGTTATATGCGTGTCAAATTATGCCTTGAACATTTCAACAAGGCGCTTTGCCGAATCGGCAAGATTTTTGATTCCCTCAAATACGCGTTCTTCGCTTTCCTTGTAAGCTCCGAGATAGGCATCGCACTCAAGAGTCATATCTCCCTGATAGTTAACCTCGCGCAGAGCCTTTATCATTTCTTCGAAGTTTATTTGCATAGAGAAAGGAATTTGATGGCTGTCGTCGTGGAGATTGTTATCGTGAACGTGGAGCGCACCGAGTCTTTGTCCGAGCGCTCTTATCATTTCGGGAGCGTTCGTATTAAGACCTGCCATCTCTGCGTGACCGATATCAAGGCAAGCGGTGAAATACTCGTCGTTTACTGCATCAATATGTGCAACGAAGCTCTCGGGAGAGGAGCAAGCCGCGGGGGCTGCTTGATTGAGCTCGTCATTCCAGTTCCACATATTTTCGGTTGCTATTTTAACACCGTGTTCCTTTGCAAATGGCAAAAGCTCAAAGTACATTTCAGCGTTTTCTTCTGCATTTTTGTAGTTATCGGGGTGTATTACAATAATTTTTCCACCCGCCTCGGCAACACATTCGATTGCTCTGTTATAATAAGAACGGACGTCCTTGCTATAGCTCGGGAACGGTGCGTGCGCTTGATTACATTCGATTCCGTTATCAAGACCGATCTGCTTGAGTCTTCTTGCGAACTTGAGATAATCTTTTCCAGCAAGGGGGTGATTGCTTTCAAGAAGCACCTTTGCCTTATAGTCATATCTCGCCATAGTAAACATAGAGAAGTCCCATGCTTCAAATCCTGCTTTTGCTATATACTCAACCGCCTTTTCTTCGCCTATTATTTTCGCGGCGGAGTGAATTTCCGTTGAAGTTTTCATTCATTTCCTCCCATAAACGCGCCATTATTTTCGACGCTTTTGTATTTGAGATTATTTTAGCACACCCCACAATATCTGTCAATCCCCAAATAATAAACTTAAATAAAATCTTGCTTGACACTGTGTGAAATGTGTGATAATATATTTTTAACCGATTAACTTACGGGAGAATACAAGAAAAAATGTGCAATATAGCAGGATACGTCGGTGCTAAAAGAGCCGCACCGATACTTATAGAAATGATGCGCCGCGAGGAAGGATTTGACGCGGGATATTATACAGGAATCGCAACGATTCACGAGGGCAAAATATACTACAGAAAGCTTGCGGGAGACCTCGACGATCTCCTAGGCGAAACGGACGCCTTGGCTTTGCCCGGAAACATCGGCATACTTCACAGCCGCACCCCCTCAGGCGGACCTGACGCTTGGTCGCACCCGTTCGTTTCTGCGGGAAAATTCGAAAACGAGCCAAAAATTGCTTACGTTGCAAACGGATATTCGGGAATCTTTGCAAGCCGCGACCCCGAATACAATGCGCTTGCGGACAAGCTTGTCGACGATGGATACGAGCTTTCCTCGGCTATTGATTTTCCCGATGCGACGTACAACAAAATATCAAACGGAAAGTCTGTTCACATGAGCGACATTATGTGTGCCCTCATAGCAAAGGAGGAGGACGGCGGAGCCGCACCGAGCGAGGCTATGGAAAACGCCTTCTGCGAAATGCCGGGTGAAATCGTGGGACTTATGCTTTCGCTCGCAAGACCCGACGCTATCGTTTGGGCAAAGGTAAACAGACCGATGTTCCTCGCATTTGCCGAGCACGGTGCATATCTTGCAACGACTCCGATTGCTCACCTTGACGACGCGGGTGACCCGATAAATCTTCCCGAAATGTCCTCAGGCTACGTTACCGCGAGCGGATTTTCCGCAGAGAAATTCAAAAATCCCCCCGCAAAGCTCAACCTTGCAAACGCAAATACCATAGGAGAGCTTTACACCCTCGTTTCCGAAAGACTTGCCGAGGAATGCGAATACAAAGACCTTTCATTCTATCACCTCTTTAAAAAGGAGGGAACGCTACACGCATATCAAAGCGCGCTTTATTACGTTCTTTCAACGCTCTATAAAGAGGGCAAGCTCGAATACAGAAGAGTTAGAATTGAGGGCGCAACCGAGGGAAGACACGCGACGAAATTCCTCTTAAAGCTGAAATAAAAAAACGCGGCAAGCTATCCGCGTTCATAACCGACGGCAGTGACGGCGATGCTATCCTAAAAGGAAAGCGCCCCACTGCCGTTTTAAAATTCTTACTGCAAATTACATCATATCCATCATATCGTCTTTTTTCTTATTGACGATACTCTTGCATTTATCAACCGTATTGCTTATTAACTGTTTTCCCTTGTTCGTTATTGACGCGGCGCCGACAACCGCAAGCGCACCTATCATCAAAATCGCGGGGGTTGAGCTTCTCTTTTTCTCGCTTCTTCCAAACAACATAATAAAAAACTGCCTTTCTTTCGTTTTTTATATCTTTTCCGATATTCGAAAAAATATTTATTTCGGTTGACAAAAATTTTCTCGTGATGTAAAATTATTTAAAGAGATAAAATTGGGGAGGGATTATGGTTTTTTGTAAAAAATGCGGCTACGAGGGCGCGTATCTTGGAAAAAGCTGCCCCGTTTGCGCCACTGCCTTTAAATTCAGCGATGACGACATAACGGAGCTGAAGGAAATTGTTGAATCCGCTTCCACGAAAAAAGAGCACGAAACGGTGGTTGAGGGTTGCCATATACTTGCCGATTTCGGCGACACGGATGGGGAGCGCGAATACGCAAAGCTCCTTGAAAGAGGTGACGGCGTGAGCATCGATTTAGACGCCGCCACCGAGTATTATCGCCGCGCGGCAGAAAAGGGCGATGCCTTTTCGGCATACCGCTACTCCGTTTTGATTTCGAGAATGAACGAAGCAATCGGAAACTTCTGGCTTGAGTTCTCCTCTTTTCTCGGATATCGCAAAGCTTTTCTTGACGCATCAAGGATTTACCGCAAGGAAACAGAGTACGACCTCTCGAATCATTACCTATATCTTGCCGCTATGTCGGACGACACCGACGCAATAGTTGAAATTGCCGAAAAATATTACACGGGTGACGGGATAGAACAATCTCACGAATACGCAAAGTGGTATATGGACAAGCTCTCATTTCCTCCCCTTTACGCAATACGCCTTGCAATCAAGCTGCGCGGAACGAATGCCGCAGAGCCGCCAAACATTGCAATATCCGACAAAAAACAAATCATCAACACTCTTCTCGGCAAGGCGAGAAAGCTATCGCTTGACGCGCCGATATTTATGCTTACGTCAGAGCTTTTCGATTTGGGCGAGATGGGATACGGCGCAGAGCTTGGCGAAATGTATATAGAGGGACGCGGCACAGAAAAAAGCGTTGACGAGGGAATTCGCGCGTTTTCGCGCGCGGCGGCGTCAGGAAGCAGCAGAGCGTATATTTCTCTCGGTGTTCTGTATTACGAGGGCGCCGAAATAGAACGAAATCAAAAATTCGCGCTCGAATGCCTTGAACGAGCCGCCTCCCTTGGCAGCAAGGAAGCATACGAGCTGCTCGGTGATATATATCACAGCTCGGAATTCGATGGCAGAGATATTGCCGTATCGGCAAAAATGTATAAAAAAGCGGCTTTGCTCGGCTCGGAGAGCGCAGAGGAAAAGCACGGCAAGATTTTAAAGTTCCGCAACGAATATTTTGAGAGCGCTCTTCAAAAAAAGATGACCTCACCCAAAGAAGCATTCAAGCTCTTCTACGTTGCCGACGCTATGGGACACCCGAAAGCAAAGCTCCATTTGGCGCACGCATATTCTGCGGGAATCGGTGTTAAGAGAGATACCTCACAAGCGTTTTTATACTATAAGAAAGCGGCACAAGAGGGGTGCGAGGAAGCATTCTTCCCGCTCGGACTTTGCTACTCGCAAGGATTTGGCTGCGCCTTTGATTTCGATTTGGCATTAGAAAATTTATCAAGAGCCGCCGCGCTTGGATACGAGGAAGCACACAAGGAAATCATATCCCTTTGCGAAAACAAGAAGCGCGCGCTTGCAAGGAAGCTTTATTCCAAGGGAATACGCTTAATTTTCCTCGGAAAATTTGACACGGCTAGGGCGCACCTCGAATTATCACACAAATTCGGTAATGCTCGCGCGGCATACGCGCTCGGCTGTCTTTTGGAATTTGAAAGGCTTGACGCATCTGAAAGAGAGAGAGCCTACGAGCTTTATAAGGAAGCCGAAAAGGGCGGATTTTATGACAATCGCTCTTCATTCAAGCTCAAAATTTTAAAGATGATTAAGCGCGCATAACGAACGTTCTTCAGGGATTAAAATCAATATGTGAAATCCAAACGATTTCACAAAATTAAAGCGGAGATGCTTTCATTAAGGCATCTCCGCTCTTTTTTATTGCGCTGTGCAAGGTTTTATCTTTTTCAATCACGAGGCAGCAAAAATCGGAACAAACTCATAGTTTTGCGCGAGATTTATGAAATCAATTTCATAGAAGGAATCCTTGATTTTAATTTCAGACATTGCATCATCAACTATGCTTGCAACAAGCGCCCTTGCCGCAAGAAGAATAAAATCGGAAAAACAACCACCCTCGCCCGCCGCTGTGTATGCTTCGTCGGTTCTCTTGTATTTATAGATGAAGCAAACTCCACCGTCAAATGCGACCTCGGCATAGGAATTTTCTTTCATTTCCATAGATTTTTCAACTATGTCACCAAATTCCTTTGCAAATTCGTTCGTGTATTTCGATTCCTCGTAGAAATAATATCCGTCGCTATTCATTGACGGGTCACCGTCAACGCTTTCGGAAAGGTAGGAATTGAACATTGCCGGGCTCATCTGAACGTCCGTCGTATTCTGCTCAAACGCTGATATAGCAGCCCTTATCTCCGCTATCATCTTTTGTCTTTCGGCCTTTTGATTATCCGATAGCGGAACGAACATATCAACGTTGTTCTCATCTCTGACTCTATTTCCCTCATCGTCAAGCATAAAGGTTTCTTCCGTTCTTACAAAGAGGAGCTTAACGTGCGAATAGTTTTCGTAATACTCCTCGACAAAATCCTCCCAAGAGCTCGAAAGTGTTTGAATACTGTCGGCATTTGCGTTCAAGACTGAATTTCTTACAATCTCGTACTTATACATCTTTTTTACAATGCTCTTAAAATCCGAGAAGTCATATCCGAATTTTTGAGCCGCGGAATCGAAAACATCCTTATCAAGCCCAGCCTTGTGATCGAGGATAGCACGGGTTGCGTCGTTAATGCACTCCTTATCCTCCGACGAAAGAGATGACGAGGAATCGAAAATATAATTGAACACAACAAACTCCGTTATGGAATACTCAACGAATTCCGAAAGAAGCTCGCCGTACGTTTTTTCTCCGTCGCCACTCTGCTCTGCCCAAAACTCCGCGTCGTCGTAAACGGGGATCTTATTATCTTGAAGCAAGCACACGTACTCGTATTTATAATACGACGCGAGATAATTTGCCTCGCCCGAATTAAGCGCGACGCCCTTATAGGAAACCACCGACCGCACGCTCTTTATACCAAAAGCTGTGCCCAAAATTATGCCCATAAGAAGCACTATAGCGACAAAAATGCAAACTATAGTTAGCACAAGCTTGTTTTTGTTCAGCTCTTTCTTTACTTTCTTGATGCTTG
>JAGBUD010000035.1 GCA_017630995.1 Clostridia bacterium | reverse complement strand
CGATAGCGACGGTTTCGGTGCCGACAAAGCCCTCGGACTTACCCGTGGTGTCGCCTATACCGCCGAGAATCTTAACTACGTCCTCACAGACCGCAGAATTAAGACCGTATATTTTGTATTTGTTTTCAAGGGTGTTCTCGTAGATTGATTCTCCGTAATAGGGGTCTCTCTCGGAGCTGTTTTGGAATCTGAACGAGCTTATAATATCGGAGGTTACGAACGAATCTATCTTTGCTATCTCGTAGGTGATGAAATCTCTCAAATATTCACAGTGAGCAGTGTACTCATACGCCAATATATTGAGGTTTCTATCTGCCTTTCTGCCGATAAGCTTTGACTTGATTGCCGTGCCGTTTTCGGTTTCATCTGTGCCGAGATTTATAGCAGAGGTGTAGGTTGCTTCCTGCTGAACACCGTTAACAACGAAAACGTAACGGTATGTTACGATAGACGTTTCGGTTATTTTTTCGATAGTTTTTCCCGTGCTGTCATAAACCGAGATAATCTCGATTATCTTGCATTTCATATCAACAGGAACGCTGTTTTCCTCGGAATAATCTATCTCAAAGGAAACGGGAGAGGTAAGCTTTCCAATGTTTTTGCCGACAAGCTCAAGCGCGCCCGCAGGCAATGCCGCCTCCGACAGATCTATAACCGCGTGGTACGGAACGTCGGATATTTCTTCGCCGTTTATGGAGAGGAAATATGCAACCCTTATTTTGTCACCGTTGGCAACCGTTGCGGCGGGGTCAACTATATCCTTGGAGTCGGTAAGAATAGACTCAATTTCGGTTATTGTGTAGGTATACTTAACCGCATCACCGCCCTTAAAGTCAACCGACTTGGAATCCGAGGTCAGCGTTACGATTATTTGGTCGAGTGGAGTTCCGATGTTTTCGTTCTTATCGTAGAAAACTCCGATCTTGCTATTTGAAAGTGCCTTAACGAGTCTTTCAAATCCGACTTTATTTTTAAACTTTGAGAGGTCGAACTCCACGAGGTCGTATCCGTCTCTCGTGTATCCGTCGCGGTTTGCCTCGGGAACCTCGTCCTCAAAGGTGGATTCGAGGGGAACGAGCATATCCGTGTAAATTATAACGTTGGAATTCTCGGCAACTGCCGCGCCCTCTTCCTTATACTTTTCGTTCACCCAATGCTTGAAATCGGTGGTAAGGTAAGGCTCGTATGACGAGTCCTCCTGAAGTCCCTTTGAAACAAGCATTGAATTGATGTATGACGCGAATCCAAGAAATGCGTAGTCGTAATGATTCGCTGTGGAATTATAAACGTAAGGACGGAATTCATCACCGTCGCTTACCATATAGTAGTATCCGACTCCCGTGGGGTTTTTATCGCCTATCAAAATACGGCGGGTTTTAACCTCTCCGTTTTTCTCCTCGTAGTCGAATCTCAACTCGCGAGCCTCGTCAAGTCCAAAAAGGCGGAGCTGATAAGCCTTTTCCTCCTCGTTTGCGTCAAGTGGAATTCTCTCGTCAAAATAAGGAAATTCCAAAGCGACGCAAAGATAGGTGAGCTTGTATATTCTGTTATATCCGTCGTTTTGCTCTATTGAATAGAGGCTCTCGAAATCGAAGCTTGAATCAGCCTCGACAATGTCGGGATAATAGGTTTGCGTTTCGCCGTTTTCATCCTGATAGAAAAGAACGAAGCTGCCCTTTGAGGGGCCCTCTGTTCCTCTCATAAGGGTATATTCGGTGTCAGCACCCTTTATCGTGATTCTCTTTATACTGCTTTCTTCCATCGTGGGATAAGCCAAGGCGTAGTTATTGTAAAGCGCCTCGCCCTCGATAATTTCGGGAATAACCTTTTCGGGCGTTTGCTCCTCGTTATCGGGAAGAAAAATCCAAAGTAACAGTGCCGAAAGTAAGGCGCCGAAAAATACGATGATAAGAGGAATGGTCATCGCCGCTTTTCTCTTATCTCTTGCAATACGCGCAATCTGCTGTTTTGATTTCATTTTCGGCCTCCTTTACAAAAATTTACGTTTTATTGAAATTAGTATTCCGGTTATAAGAACCGCAACGGGAAGAACGGCAACCAAAACCGTAAACACGATTTGAGCGGTTTGAGTTATCGCTTTATTAACCTTGAGAATCTCTTTTCCGTCGGGGGAATAAACGTAGGTATCCTCCGTTGCGGAGAGCTTCAAGCTTACAAGCTGCTTACCGCCGTATTTCTCGGTGTTGAGCGACGTGCCGCCGAGGTCGGTGGAAGCGTAAATATCCATTCTTGCCATATTGTTGACAAGAGCTGATACTATATCGTAATTTGCATAAGAGGAGTTTCCGAGAAGTGTGCTGTCAAAGAAGTCTATGCTGTTAACGCAAAATACGTACGAGTAGGTATACTCTGCCGTTTTGGAATCGAAAGCGCTTCTTGTAACAACTGCTGCAAGGTCATACGCATTCTTTGCGCCCGCTGCCTCAAAAATGCCTTGGCTTTCGTTGTAAATAAAGGGCTGCGAGGTAAGGGGAGTCGTCAAGAACGACGCGTATCTCTTCGTTACGTCGGGCGTTCCCGGCTCGTTAACCGTTGAGGTTTCTCCAAACGCTCTGTCGATATATCCCGAATTCTTGAACACGGTTTTGGGAGCTGACACGAGGTCGGCAAAATCACCGTAAATTGCGTGTCCGTAGCTTGTGTTGTCGGTGTTGTAAACCGAGATTATGGTGTCGGTATATTCGGGAGCTGCAGTTGAGCCGCCCTCTGCATCCTCTGCCGCGGTGGTGTTCGTGTCCTTGAGAACCGAATTGGAGAATTCAAATCCCCATTCAGAAAGAAAATCCTCAAAAATGGGCAGGCTGACGCTCGGGTCCTTTGCCACTATGAGCGCGCCCTGATTTTTGGTAAGATATCTGTCTATTTTTTCGGTGTCCGATACGTATGCAAAGGAGTTAAACTGATTCTTATCAGCAACGAAATCAATTGTGGGATCGTTAATTATGAGAAGCGCGCAATCCTTGGGAATTTCGTCAACTGCGTTGATATCAAGAGTTTTTACAACAAGTCCTCTTTCCGTCAAAAGATCCTTGAGGACTGCGGTTTTAATGCTTCCCTCCGAATCGGGAGCATTGAAATCGTAATACGTTTCGCCATGTCCCGTGAGGAAATATGCGGTGGGGTTTTTATCGTTTGCAAGCGTAACGGATTTCATTACGGTTGCGAGCTTATATTCGCCGTTATAGGACCAATATTCCCCGTCGCTTACCGTCCAAAAGCTTTCCGCTCCGACGATTCTGTAGCGGTCACCGTAGGAAACTATTACGTCGGTGGGATTTATAACCGAAAGCGAGGTTGTTTTATACTTGGCAACCGCGGTGGGATTATATGTTACGTTTACTGTTTCAACCTCAAGGTTATCAAATTTCTTCTCAAGAGAAAGCGCCATAAAGTAGGTTGCTCTTGTCGTTGTTGAAGCAATGAGATAATCGGAATCGGTGCAGAACGTAATCTTTACTTTCTTATCCGAGAGGTCGTTTATAAACTCACATTCCTCGAACATTCTGTCACTGACCGTGTAGAGTTCCTCGGGAGTTAAATCCAAGAAGATAAGGTTATTTTGCCCAACTATCGACAGAAGCAGATTCAAGCCGAACAAAAGGGCGATAAGGGCAAGAGAAACGAGTGTGAAGAGCTTTGTTCTCTTGCTTTTTCCTTTAAATATTTTCATCGGGGTTACCTATTCTTTCTTCTAATTATCAATACTGCGCCGAATACGGCAATAACACAAGGAATAGCCAAAATAATTGCGGTGTATACCCTTGCGGTTCCCATAGTAAGATTTTCGAGGATACCGCTGTTATAGAATGCAACCTTACAGCCGTAAGGCATTCCGTCACGTCCGTAGAAATTATCGAACAGTGAGTATATGAAATCCTTGTTTGCATATCCGTTAGTTACAAGCGCGTCCGAAACCGTCAAGTAAATGCTCGGAATAACTACTATAGAGGACGTTTTGCCGTCCTTGGCCTCGGTTTTTGCGTATGCTGCAACGCAGTACTGACCGTTTGAATCAACTCTTTCGCCGTTTACCTCAAGGGTCGAGGACTTGCTCGAAACAAGAAGCGGCTTTGCCGAAGATGAAAGCTCAAGCGCGGCACATTCGCGGATTATAACGCTTCCGTCGGAATACTTACCGACAGTTTCCTTGATCACCTGCGATTGCTCGTCCGCAGAAAAATCTGCCACGAGAGTAAATCCGTCGGTGGTTATTGCGTTTTCGGAATCCTTAACGATATTTCTCAAGGTTGAGGACTCAATCTCCGTTTCGGAAAATTCAATTCCGAATTCCGAAATGAAATCCTCAAGTGCGGGAAGACTTCTGACGTACGGGTCAAGCGAAACGTAAATATTTCCACCGTTTTGCATATAAGTGCGCATTTTCTCGATTTCACTGCGGAAATTAGAGCCGTCCGCAGCTCTTTCAAAATCGCTCAACGGATTTGAAATTATAAGCATTTCGGCATCTGCGGGAACCTCGGAATCCTTGAGATTAACCGTGTTGAGATTATATCCCGCCATGGTGAGAAGATTGGCAAAGGTTGCATCAAGCTGCTCGCTGTGTCCTACCGTAAAATATGCGGTGGGGTGCTCCTCAACCGTTACCCAATATATCATTGAAGCCATAAACGCTTCTCCGTTATAGGAGGTAGCGTTTTGAGAGGAATTGAGCGTGTAGAAATCGGAAAATCCCGCAGAGGTATAGTTATCGGTTACAACCTTGAAATTGTTTCCGCATTCAAAAATTACCGATGACTTTGCGATAACGGTTTTGTTTCCGTCCTCATCGACGGTATATTTATCCAAATCCACCGTTTCACCCTTGCTGTTTTTTCTGGTGATGAGGTTTATATATTCGATTTCTATGAAATCATACCTTTCGGCATATTCAAGGGCGGTTTTGTGAACGTATGCGCCCGTTTGATGATTGTTAAGGTCGGCTTCCGAGGGAAGACAGAACGTTATCTTAACCGTTTTTCTGTCCTCGATAATATTGGCAAAAAGCGAATCCGTCGCTCCGCTCAAAACTATCGCGTCCTTTTCTTTGGGTGCAAAGGAAAGCCCGAAGAAGCTCGCTACTATGAAAATGACAACGTTAAGCGCTAGAACCGACGCAATAAGGGACGCGGTCAAGACACCCGACGTAACGTTTTCAAATTTGAATTTTCGCATATTTTCGGCACCTCTCAATTATAGCGGCGGCGGTCGTAAATACGCACCGTCAGATAAAGGAAAATAAATGCCACGGAAATATAGTAAATAAGTGCGGCTATATCAAGATATCCCGCGGTGAATGCCTGGAATCTTGAGAATATCGAAATAAAATCAAGCACGTATCTTACGGGAAGCGACGACGGGATAAGCGACGAAAGCACACCGATAAGAAGAAACGCAAGAATTATTGCTATCGTTCCGATTGCGGCGGAAAGCTGATTTTCGGTAAGAGAGGACACGAAGAGTCCGATTGCGATAAATACCATACCGACAAGCAGAATAGCAACGAGGTTTCCGATAAGCACCGAGAATTTAAGTGACGCGTAATTTACAAGGAAGAGGAAGTAAAGCGAATTTACAACCATGCAGCTTGCAAAAATGCTGTATGCTGCGAAGAACTTTCCCGCAACTATTCCTATAAGGGATACGGGAGAGGTGAGGAGAAGCTGCTCGGTTTTTACCTTTCTTTCCTCGGAAAATGACTTCATCGTGAGGAGAGGAAGAACTATAGCCGAAACTATGAGCATAAGGGTGTAAAACGTCGTTACGTCAGCCGACATGGAGAAAAGCGTGCTATAGCAGAAAACCGCACCCGCAAGAGCGAGATAAAGCACCATAAAAACGTATCCTATAACGCTTGTGAAATACGAGCGCATCTCTTTTTTAAATACTGCAATCATCTTTATTTCTCCTTAATGCGCTCTGGAGCGCTTTTCCTTTTTCTGCATAGCCTGTCCTTCAGAGCGGTCAACAAGCCTGATAAATATGGATTCAAGGTCGGTGCCCACGGGCATAAGACCGAGAATTGCCCAGTTCATTCTCGCGCAAAGATTGAATATCGACTTTCTGACGTCGATTCCTCTTTCGCTCTCAACGAGATATGCAAATGCTTCAGAGTCTCTTTCTCCCGTTTCCGAGATGCTCTTAACTCCGTTGATTTTGGAAATTGCGGAAACAATCTCCTTTGAGGGACCGATAATCTTGAACTGATAATGATATCCGTCCTGTATCGTACGGGTGAGGTCCTCCGTGCGCTCGTCGGCGATTATCTTTCCTTTGTTTATGATGATTATTCTCTCGCAAACCGCCTGAACCTCGGCAAGAATATGAGTTGAAAGAATAACCGTGTGCTTCTTTGCAAGAGTTCTCAAAAGATTTCTAACCTCAAGAATCTGCTTGGGGTCAAGACCTACGGTGGGCTCGTCGAAAATTATAACCTTGGGGTCGTTTACAAGAGCCTGTGCTATTCCGACTCTCTGACGGTAACCCTTTGAAAGATTCTTTATGAGTCTGTTCTTAACGTCAACAAGTCTTACAACGGAAAGAATCTCGGAGAGGTGCGCCTCTCTGTCAAGCTTGCAGCCTTTAAGCTCATATACGAAATTAAGGTATTCGAAAACCGTCATATCGGGATATACGGGCGGCTGCTCGGGAAGAAAGCCTATATATCTCTTTGCGCCTATCGGGTCGTCAAGAATATTTATTCCGTTGACGTATGCCGCTCCCGACGTTGTCGAAAGATAACCCGTCAAAATATTCATCGTCGTACTCTTACCTGCACCGTTAGGACCAAGCAAGCCGACTATCTCGCCCTCACCTATTTCAAAGCTAATATCATCAAGCGCGTAATTAGTTCCGTATCTCTTTACAAGATGCTCTACCTTTACCATTTTTTTATATCGGATTCCCGATTTCCTTTCTTTAAGCTTAAAACCGCGGGGAAAACCCCGAATTATGCCATAATGACATATTATACTATATAAATATAGATAAATTATGAACAAAACATTATAATATTAAAGTATTTTGTTAAAATTATAGTATACACGTGGTTAAATGACTCCGAAAATGCTCTCATAATGTGTCTAAAACCTTGACAAGCGAGAGTAAAATGTGTATAATGTTGTTTAATTAAATCGAAACCATTACCGTTAGGAGAGGGAAAATGAAAGAATTTGAGCTTTTGAAAAACAATGACCCCGAGGTTTTTGCCGCAGTTGAAAAGGAAACGGCAAGACAGAGGAATAAAATAGAGCTTATCGCTTCCGAAAACTTTGTTTCCGAAACCGTTATGGAAGCAAACGGAACGACACTTACGAATAAATATGCCGAGGGTTATCCCGCAAAGAGATATTACGGCGGCTGCGAAAACGTTGACATCGTTGAAAACCTTGCAATCGAGAGAGCTAAAAAGCTTTTCGGCGCAGAGTACGCAAACGTTCAGCCCCACTCGGGAGCGCAGGCTAATATGGCTGTTTTCTTCGCGCTTCTTGAGCCCGGCGACACCGTTCTTTCAATGAACCTCGCTCACGGCGGTCATCTCTCCCACGGCTCACCTGTAAATATGTCGGGTAAATATTGGAACATAGTGCCCTACGGAGTTGAAAAGGAAGACGGCAGAATCAATTACGACAAGGTCAGAGAGCTTGCACTGGAAAACAAGCCCAAGCTTATCCTCGCAGGCGCGTCTGCATATCCGAGAATCATAGATTTTAAAAAGTTTGCCGACATAGCAAAAGAGGTTGGCGCGTATCTCATGGTAGATATGGCGCACATCGCAGGTCTTGTTGCCGCAGGAGTTCACCCCTCGCCGATGCCCTATGCCGACGTTGTTACTACGACAACTCACAAAACCCTGCGCGGCCCCAGAGGCGGACTTATTCTCACAAACGATGAAGAGCTTGCAAAGAAGATAAACAAGGCAATATTCCCCGGCATTCAAGGCGGTCCCCTTATGCACACCATTACCGCAAAGGCAGTTTGCTTTGGCGAGGCGCTCAAGCCCGAGTTCACCGAATATGCAAAGAAAGTCGTTAAGAACTGCGCAGTTCTTGCCGAGAGCCTTTTAGAAGCGGGATTCGGCCTTGTAAGCGGAGGCACCGATAACCACCTCGTTCTCGTTGACCTTACGGGTATGAAGGTTGACACGGGCAAGGAAGCGGAGCATCTTCTCGACGAGGTTGAAATCACAACCAACAAGAACGCTATTCCCTTTGACACGCAGAAGCCCTTTGTTACAAGCGGACTTCGCCTCGGCACCGCCGCAGTTACCACTCGCGGATTTGGTGAAGAGGATATGAGAGAGGTTGCAAAGCTCATAACTATGACACTCACCGATTTTGATAAGAATCAGGATGAGGT
>JAGBUD010000034.1 GCA_017630995.1 Clostridia bacterium | reverse complement strand
CCCGACGCGCTTCTCACCGCTCCCGAAACTCGAACAACGTCACCGGTTCGCGTTTTAAGAAAGGAAAATTTTGAATCTGAATCCTTGCGCGGACTTTATCCAATAGGCGAGGGTGCAGGATATGCAGGCGGAATCGTATCCTCCGCGTGTGACGGTGTGCGTTGTGCCATTGCAATGCTGAAAGTGGAAAGGTGACCTGTTTTTGAGATATATTTCACATATTGGCGCTAAAATATTTATGAAAATACACAATTGACTTTTTCTTGCGCCTTATGGTAAAATATATTGGTGATTATAATTATAAAATTAATATAATTCGGAGGCATTTATGAATTCTAAAATTAAAAGAAGAATAGGTCTTCTTGTAGTTATGTTTCTTGTTTCCGTTTCTATTTTCGCCATCGCATCGTGCGGTGCGCCCGAAATAGAAGGACTCTCCTTTGCGGGAGCAACGGAAACCTATGACGGAACCGAGAAGACTATTGAGGTTTCGGGATTGCCCGAGGGAGCAACCGTAACGTACGCACCTCAAAATACGTTCAAGGACGCAGGTGAGCACGTTGTAACGGCAACCGTAAAGCAGGACGGATTTGCAGACACAACCCTTACGGCAACTCTCACAATTCTTCCCAAGACCGTAACCGTAACCTATGAAAACCTTGTTTTCAAGTCAAGCGGCTCGGCACCCAAATCGGTAAGCTATACCGTTAACGGTGTTCTTGAAGGAGATACAGTAGAGCTTGAATTTGATTTCGGCGGTTGCGACTTCTCCGAGGAGGGAGAAGAGGGAACACTTACCGCAACAAGTAAGAACCCCAACTACACGCTTAAAGCAAATTCCACCACAAAGAAGTTTACCGTAGGACCCAACGTGCATAAGATAAGCTACGTAACGGGTGTTGACGGACAGACGATAGCAGATAGCGAGGCAGACGATAACACCAAGATTCGTGAGCCCAGAAAGCTCATCAATATGGGTTATGAATTTCTCGGTTGGTTCTTCGGTGAAGAGCTTTGGGATTTCACTAACAACAGAGTAACCGACGATATGACACTTGTTGCAAAGTGGAAAGCAAATGAGTACACCATCTCGTATCAGCTTAACGGAGGAACAAACGCCCCCACAAACCCCGATAAGTATTCCTATGACAAGGGCGCAACAATCCTTGCACCTCAAAAGGACGGATACTTGTTTATGGGTTGGTTTACCGACGTTGAATGTAAGGAAGCGGCAAAGGAATTCGCTCCCTTTACTCTCACAACCAACGTAACGCTTTATGCAAAATGGTCAACCGAAAAGTATAGCACAATGATAACCGATAAAACCCTTGCGGGTACAAACAACGCGATAATCGGAGATATGTGTGCGGTAAACGGAGATTTCCGTTATACATTCGTTGCAGATATAGATAGCTTTGGTGAAAACGGAGCTATATACATCGGAAGAGGTAAGAATACCATTTCGGGAAGCTACGTTGAAATCAACTCTACATTCGTAAAGATTCACACAAACGGAACCTCAAACGAGATAACCTCAGACAACAGAATACACGGTAGAAAGATATCGGGATACATCTCCGTTGACGTTGTAGTTTCATCGGGCAAGGCAACCGTAACCGTTCATACTGTAGACGGATCTGCGGTAATATCCGATCTTGCATGGGTAGGAAGCAACGGTGAGATCTTTGCTTCTTGTGAAAATGCGGAGCTTTCAAACGCCTCTTTTGCTTGGTATACCAACGCATACGATAACGGTGTTTGGGTAGTTGGCGACGCAAGCGTAGGACTTGATGCAGGCAACAACTGGACAAATATCGCATCCGGATATGGCTACGGTGATTTTCTTTCGATAGGAAACGAAGCACTTGACAGTGCAGCGGCACTTGAGGTATTCAAGCTTTCTCTTGAAATAAACACTCCCAAATTCGCAGTATGGTCATTCATTCACGAGAGCGGTGAAGAGTACAATGCAGCGCTTGCTGAATTCATCAGCACTTGCGAAGCAAAGAACATCACTCCTATACTTACAACACATTCTCCCGCAATTGAGCCCGCAAACACTGCAAAGAACGAAGCGGTTAGAAACAGCGGCAAGAGATACATTGACTTCGCTGCAGCAGCAGAGAACGCAGGTGTAGTTGACCAGGGAATCTATACCGCATACGGTGCACAGATTCTTTTTGCAAGAGTTATGATTGATTTCGCTGAAATCATCTGCGCAGACGCTCCCGTCAGAACCCAGGAGGCTGAAACTCTCGCTCCTATAGTTGTTCCCGAAGAAAAGGAGGGAACACCCGTGGGTGCTCTCCGTATGGACGGAAACGCAATTAAGGACGGCAAGTATCTTATCTTCACCGCAAATATTGACGGTGCGCTTAAAGACGGTGACGTTATCACTATAGGCCACGGATACAAGCAGTCCACTTCAACTTGGCTTGAAATAAGAAAAGACGAGCTTCTTTGTACCACCTATTACAGCTGGACAACTCCTAACGCAAAGCGTTATAACATTGATTTTGAAATCAAAAACTTCTTGACCGTTATCATCACCTATGATACGAACGAGGTCGGAAAAACCATTTCGCTCTTCACAGACGGTAATTACATTGTAAAGAAAGACGTTCCTTGGCTCGGAAACGTTGGCGAAATGTTCGCTATGACTCAAGGAAGCACAACCCTTACAAACTGTCAGCTCAATTGGGTATGTAAGGACTACGCAAAGGACATTTGGATGTTCGGTGACTCCTACTTCTCGCTTGGCGATATCGCGCGTTGGCCTACCTATATGTATAGAGACGGTTATCAGAACGCCCTTGTTGCAGGTCATTCGGGAATGAAAACCAAGGCTGGATATGAAAACCTTGAGGACGCTCTCAAGTATGCAGAAGCTCCCGAATTTGTCGTTTGGTGTATGGGTATGAACGACGGTGACGAGGCAGGACAAATCAGCTCCTCCTATAAGGAATACACCGAAAAAATGATAAAGCTCTGCCAAGAGCATGATATCGAGATGGTTATAGCAACCATTCCCAACTGTCCCAGAATAAATCATACCTACAAGAATGCAGATATCCTTAACCACACGGGTATATTTAAGGACGTTGAATACAGAATACTTGATTTCGCACACGCAGTAGGCAGTGACGTTTACTGCGATTCAAACGTCGGCAAGCAGCAGCCTAACGGAACTCTTAATGATACGGGTTATGAGTGGTTCCCCGGTATGCTTTATACCGATATAGTTCACCCTGCAGTTCCCGGTGCAAGAGCACTCTATCTTCAGTTTATCCACGATTTCCCTGAAATCGCAGGCGGAATCGGAAGCGAAACCTATGAGGCTGCAATCGCAACGCTCAATGCAGGTCAGAAGATATAAATCACGCCTCCCACATAGCTTGGCACAGATAAGATGTATACGTTCACCGCAGACTTCACGGGCGCAAGCTTGAGTGGAACCATTAAGATTGGTAACGGCTCAACAGAGGACGGTGCAACTTGGGTTGAAATCACCTCTAATACCGTAGCGGTTTATATGATGCGCGGCGGTGAAGCAATCCTTGTTTCCCAGTCTGTAGCAAATCATAACCTCAATATGCGTGAGCTTATCGCAGTTAAGATTCACGTCGTTGACGGAACGGCTAAAATTCAGATGTATAGCTACGGTGAAATGGGAACTGTGGGTAACGCTCTGTTTTCGATAACTGCAAGCTGGGCAAGCGTTGGTAAGCCCTTTGCAACTTGCACGGGTCAAACGCTTACAAACGCGGAATTCAGATGGCGCACTTGGTAATTTTTTAAGACAATTTTAAGCATTGCGTTTTTAGAGGAGCAAGGCGTTAAAAAACGCCTTGCTCCTATTTTTATAATATAGCAAATACGAATATTATCTCTTTTGTAATAGTTTACTATAACTTTTAAAGTATAGAGTGTAAACAAATTTGATGCTGTACATTCGGGTTATATTATGTTATAATATAATTGGCAAAATAAAAAATAATGAAAGGCGAGGATCTTTTT
>JAGBUD010000033.1 GCA_017630995.1 Clostridia bacterium | reverse complement strand
CTGTTATAAGCGGCTTTGTGCCGACTATGGATTTTGTTTCGGGGTTTCTTGAGCTATAGGGAATTCGAGCGTCAAGAAGCTCTATAACCACGTCAACCTGTGATAAGCATTCCTTGATAACTCTTCTGGTTTTCGCCATATGGCCGGGAAACCACTGTATAGGATTTTGAGCCATTTTTATATCCTTATTCGTTTATAAATGTAAAGTCAGGGTAGAATCTGAAAAGAATTTTTCCGAGAATTGCATTTTCATTGATAAAACCGAATTCTCTTGAATCGCTTGAGTTGTTTCTGTTATCACCCAAAACGAATACGTGACCCTCGGGAACGGTTTTTGGCCCGTAATGACCGCCTTGATAGGTTTCGTCCTTAAGGTCGCCCTTTTGTTCTATTTCTTCGTCGTTAACCAATATGGTGCCGTCGGGTAGAATTTCAACAGTGTCACCTGCAAGCGCAATAATACGCTTGACGATAGGGTAGTCCATCTCCTCTCTTGACGTGTAAAGATCTTGGCAAACGATAACGTCGTTTCTCTCGGGCGTGTAGAATAGGTCGGAAATGATTAAGTGATCGCCGTGATGAAGTGTATTCTCCATCGATGGACCGTCAACAACGGAATGCTTAAAGAAGAAAGTGGTTAAAAGCATAACCGTAACGAGTGTGAAAATGAAAAGCTCAACAAACTCAAAGCGCTTGTCTATTTTTCTCGGCTTTTTCTCGTCGTAGCGCTCTCTGTCGGGATCGTCGTATTTTTGCTTGACCTTTGGAGTGTTAAGAGATGTCAGCGTCTGATTGAATTCCTCGTCACCCAAAATGGTAAGATTGTCGTAACTCGGAGCATTTTCTTCTAAAAAGTCGCTGACCGATTCAGAAAGAGAAAAAGAGCTTTCCTCATTCTCCGACTTGTAGTCGAAAAAGTGTTCAACGTCGAGTATGTCGTTCTTTACGAACTTGTTTTCGACGTCTTCCTCTTGTGAATTTGCGTCTTTTTCGTTTTCCGCGATTTCGGGCATAGGTGTGGGAAGAGAAGCCTTGCTGTCGGTTTTCTTTTCCTCTGCCACGTCCTCTTGTGTATTTATTTTGCTCGAAAGGGGAGCCTCTGCTTTTGACTTGGAACTATCCTGTGCGTCGGTCTTCTTTTCTTCTGATTGCGCGGTCTTTTTTGATTTTTTAGTGCTTGGTGCGGATTTTTTCGCTGTAGAGGTTTTCTTCTCGGTCGGCTTTTTTTCTTCCTCCGGAGAGGATTTTTTTGTTTTTTTGGCGGTTGCGCCGTCCTTTTCGGATTTTTGATTTTTTACCTTATCCGATTCGTTTTTTGGGGCAGCTTTTTTCGTTTGTTTTTTTGGAGATTCGCTCAAATCTTCAATTTTTGCGTTGTTTTCGTCCATTATATTCCGCCCTCCTTTGTGCATATTAATTATATTTTACCATATATAAAATAAAAATACAATATGCCGAGTAACGTTTTTTGGGAAAAATAAAAAATAAAACGAAAAAATATGACAAATTTTCCAAAAGGTATTGCATTTTTAGAATCTTTGTGCTATTATAATTATATCTGTGCGTATGCTTATTCGCATACTATAGTGTATTCAGAACAGTCCTCTGCAATAGCTCAGCACGAATGTTCGAAGTTTAAGGAGGAGCCCAAAATGGAAAAGATTCAGGCTTTTGTTAATGAGCAGCTCAAAACTGACGTACCTCAGTTTGGCATTGGTGACGGAGTAAAGGTTTATATCCGTATCACCGAGGGTGAGAAAGAAAGAATTCAGCTTTTCGAAGGAACCGTTATCGCTAAGCATGGCGGCGGAATTTCCGAGACATTCACCGTTAGAAGAGTATCCTACGGTGTTGGCGTTGAAAAGACTTTCCCCCTTCATTCCCCCAACGTTGACAAGATCGTAGTATTCCGCGAGGCAAAGGTTCGCCGCGCAAAGCTTTACTACCTTCGCAGCAGAGTTGGTAAGGCGGCTAAAGTTAAGGAGAAGGTATAATTCTTCTTTTTCCGCAATAAAAAAACAACCGCTCGCTGAGCGGTTGTTTTTTTATAAACTTAACCCATCATTTCGGAAAGACGCTTGCCGCCGAGAATGTGAAGATGCAAATGGCTGATAGTCTGTCCTGCGTCGTCGCCAACGTTTGTAACGACTCTGTAGCCGTGAAAAATTCCGCCAAGTCTTGCAATGCAGGGGATCTTCTCCATCATATGACCAAGCACCATCATATTGGCCGGAGTCATTTCATCGGTAGTGTTGATGTGCATCTTGGGAATAACTACGATATGAATGGGAGTTTGAGGGGCGATATCATAAAAAGCAATGCAAAGATCGTCTTCATAAACCTTTCTTGCGGGTATCTCTCCCCTTACGATAGAACAAAAAACGCAATCCATAAGTAAAACCTCACTTTATTTACTATGTAAATTCTAACATATAACGCAAAAAAATTCAAGTGTTAACGGAGATTTTATGCCTTATAAATTTTTTGAATTGCCAAAGTATCCGTGCGAGCGTGACCTTTGGGACACGTTAAGGGAAACGTCACGTCCCATCGTTGTATATGGTATGGGAAACGGCGCGGATAAGCTTATAAAAAGGCTCTCGGCATACGGAGTTGAAATTGCTGATTTCTTCGCGTCTGACGGATTCGTGCGCGGGCACAGCTTTCACGGAAAAAGAGTAAAATCATTTTCCGAGATTAAAGAGGAATACAACGATTTTATTATTCTCCTTTCATTCGCTTCAAATAGAGAGGAGGTCATCGACCTATTCCGCACCCTCGATAAAGACTTTGAATTTTACGTTCCCGATATGCCCGTTGCCGATGAAGCAGAGTATTTCGATAAGGAATTCTTCAACTTGCATTACGGCGAAATCCTTGAAGCATACGAAGCACTTTCGGATTCCGATTCCAAAAACCTTTTTGCCGCAACCGTAAACTACAAGCTCACGGGTAAGTTATCCTATCTTCTTGAGGCCTATTCCGAAAAAGACGAGATTTATTCATTAATGCAAGGCTCGTCAATAAAAGCCTTGGTCGATGCGGGTGCGTATAACGGAGATACGTTGCGCGAGGCAATCGCAAGTTTTCCGAATCTTTCGCTCGCATATGCCATAGAGCCTGACGTAAGAAACTTTAAAAAGCTACGGAAATACAGCGAAACCACAGAAAACGTAGATATCAGGCCCATTAACGCTGCGGCTTGGAGCGAAAACGGTAGCGGTGATTTTCTCGGCAGCGGAAACAGGAATTCCTCCGTCTGCTCAACCGCGTCATATCAGCATAAGGATACGCAAATCCCCCTTATTCGCATTGATTCTCTTACCGACGGAAAAATAGATTATATAAAATATGATGTTGAGGGCGCGGAATACGAGGCTCTCATAGGAAGCGAAAAAATTATTGAAAGAGACAGACCTGTTTTGTCGGTTTCTCTCTACCATAAAAGTAAGGATATTTTCTTTATAGTTAACTATTTGAAGAAGAAATACACGGAATATGACTTTCTTTTGAGAAGAACGCTCTCCGTGCCCGCTTGGGAAATTAATCTTATATTGCTCCCAAGGTATTGAATTATTTTTTCTTTTGTGGTAAACTAATAGGGTAAATTAATTTGATTGGGATTTTACAGTACATGAAAAGACCTGAAATTCTTTCCCCGGCGGGAAATTTTGAAAAAATGAAATCGGCAATCCTATACGGTGCAGATGCCGTTTATCTTGCGGGTAACGTTTTTGGAATGCGTGCCGCCGCAGATAATTTCACCCTTACCGAGCTAAATGAAGCCGTTGCGTATGCTCACGAGCGCGGAGTTAAGGTATATCTTACGGTAAACACAATGCCGCGAGAATATGAATACGAAGCATTGAAGCAGTATTTTTCCGATATATCGGATTTTGGAATAGACGCATTGATTATTGCCGATATCGGAGTTTTAATGCTTGCAAAGGAAATGCTTCCTCACGTAGATATCCATATATCCACGCAAGCAAATGCAACAAGCGCCGCCGCTTGCCGCGCGTGGTATAACCTCGGTGCAAAAAGAGTAGTTCTTGCAAGGGAATTGACACTTGATGAGATAAAAGCGATAAAAGCAAATATTCCCGATGACCTTGAAATCGAATGCTTCGTTCACGGCTCAATGTGTATATCCTATAGCGGAAGATGCTTGCTCTCGGGTCACATTGTTAACAGAGATGCAAACAGAGGAATGTGTGCGCAGCCTTGCAGATGGAATTTTAAGGTCAAATCAATGGAAATCGTCGAGGAAAAGCGAGAGGACAATCCCATTCCGCTTGAAGAAATAGACGGCGAAACGTTCATTATGTCCAGCAGAGACACCTGCACGATAGAGCATATTCCCGAGCTTATTGAAGCGGGGATTGATTCTTTCAAAATAGAGGGAAGAATGAAGTCTGCATACTATACCTCTGTTGTAACAAATACCTATAAAATGGCGCTCGATTCCTATTTTTCGGGGAATTACGAATATGATCCCAATTGGTATAGGGAGCTTGAATCGGTAAGCCACAGAGATTATGCAACGGGATATTATTATTCCAATTCCCATACCGATGCAAACACCTCCTCAACCACGGGATATATTAAAGACAAGGCATATCTTGCAGTCGTTACCTCATACAATGAAGAAACGGGCGTGGCAACTCTCTCTCAACGCAATAAAATGGTGCTTGGCGAGAGCGTAGAAATTTTGTCCCCCGGAAAATGCGGTGTTCCGTTTGCAGTAGAAAATCTTCAAAACGAAAAGGGCGAAGCGATAGAATCAACGCCTCACCCCTATATGACATTTTATATGAAACTGCCCTTTGCCGCAAAAGCAGGGGATATAATTAGAGCTAATTAAATTTTGGAGGTTGTTATGTTTATATTTGAAATTCTGAAAGCAATATTCCTTGGAATCATCGAGGGAATAACAGAGTGGCTTCCCATCAGCTCAACAGGACATATGATTTTGTTTAATGAGTTCGTGAAGCTTGACGTTTCAGCAGAATTTATGGAAATGCTCCTCGTTGTTATTCAGCTTGGTGCGATATGTGCCGTGCCCATTCTCTTTTTTGATAAGCTTAATCCATTTTCAAAAAAGAAGAGCGAAACCGAAAGAAAATCAACGTGGTCGCTTTGGCTCAAGGTGCTACTCGGTGTCATACCCGCAGGAGTTGTAGGACTTATTTTTGACGATTTTTTTAACGCACATTTCTATAATTTCCAGGTCGTAACACTTGCACTTGTCATTTACGGTGTTGCTTTCATTGTTATTGAGCTTATCAATAAGACAAAGAGAAAGGACAAATTCAGAGTAGAGCGTGTTGAAGACATAACGTATGTTGACGCTCTTAAAAT
>JAGBUD010000032.1 GCA_017630995.1 Clostridia bacterium | reverse complement strand
GCTGTCAGCTGGTCCTTTGCTATTAAAACTATTCCCGAGGTGTCCCTGTCAAGCCGCGTTATCGCCCTGAAAACAAAGGGGGCGTTAATATGCGCCCTAACAAGCTCGGCAAGAGTTGGTAGGGAATTATAGCGCGATGGGTGCGTCGGCATATTTTTCGGCTTATCGGCTACGAGGATATATTCGTCCTCGTATAAAACCGTAAGCTTTTCGTCTATCGGAGAAATATGCTTGCTCTCTTCAGTTGGGAATTTAATAACAACCTCGTCGCCGCAAAGGATAATCTTGCGCATTGTAACGCATTCTCCGTTAACGAAAACACCGCCGAATTTAACTCGCTTTATAAGAGACGTTGAAAATTCAAGCTCGCTTTTTAAAAAGTCCTTAATCAGCTTGCCGTTGAATTTCTCGCTAACCGTTGCAGTAATATCTCGCATATTAATAACCGAGCGCCTCGTCTATGAGTATTATTTCGTATTCTTGTCCCTTTGGGCATTGCCAAAATACAGTCATAGCTCTGCATATTCTTTCGGGAGATGTGCAGTCATAGCATTTGTTTTCATTGCAATTCTTGGCGCAGGGGGTGTTCTTGTTGAGTCTTTTTGCATTAAGCGGAGAAGCAACGTTTCTCGCGCGATGTATCGCGTCCTCAAGGCTTCCCGCAATTTTGTTGTTTCCTATAAGAAAATAAACTTTTTTGTGTCCGTAAAGGGTAGAAGCCAGTCTATTACAGGTTCCGTCGATGTTAACTATTTCGCCTGCCTCCGAAATTGCATTGACGGAGGAGAAGTAAATGTCGGTATGTTGAGCAAGAAAAAGAGCTTTCTCCGCGGTTCTTTTTTCGGTTTCCCAATGCCATATAATCTCATTGTTTTCGGAAAGCGCCTCCGAAAGCTTCATTTCCTTTGCGGTAATGCAGCCGCCTATTCCAATGCTTTTTCCGCTTATGGAGTCCTTGAGATATTGCGTTGCAGCTTCTTTTGTTTCAAAAACAGAAACCTTGTATCCGAGCTTTGTCAGCCTTTCTGCAAGTGCGTTTATACTCATTTTATTTTTCCTCTCTCTTTCTTATTTTGTAAATATATGAGAAAACAAATATCGCAATTATCGGGAATATGCTTGCAACAAGCATTCCGGCTTTCATTCCTATTTGGTCTGTTGTTAAATTGAATTTCGAAGATAAATCAAGTGCAAGCTCACTGCCGGAAACCGCGTCTGTAACAATACCCAAAATCTGCGGAACAACAGAAGCGCCAAGGTCTCCGCCCGATGCCATAAGCGCGTAAATAGTAACTCCGCCTAGCGGAAATTTTTCAGCTGCCACAATCAGCGACCCCGGCCAAAGCATAGACGTTGCAAATCCCGTCAAAGCCGAGGCAATGAGCGCGATAATGGGAATAGGGCAGAGTGCGGCAACAAGATAGCAAACGCTTGCGCAAATAGCGCCTAGCAAAAGGATTTTTTCAACGTTGCGCCCAACCTTTCCGTAAATCCATCTTCCAAGCCCAAGGACCAGAGCAAACATTGCAACGCCGAAAATATCGCCCAATGCCTTGGGGATTTTCAGCGCGTTTTCAAGATATCCCGAGCTCCATTGTGCCATAGTACATTCGCTAGCTCCGCCAAGGAAAATTGCAAAAACGCATAACCAAAGAAGTTTGTTTTTGAAAAAGGAGCTGCCGTTAGCAGATGTTGCGGGCAGCTGCATATTGGGAATTTTTGCCTTTGCAAACAGAATTATAGAAAACAGAGGTCCAAGAGTGAATAGCAAAACCAATATAGGCCAGTACTTGTCATCAAAAATAAGCAAAAAAAGCGTTCCGAGAAGAACAACTCCGACAACACCGAAAGCATATATTGAATGTAGCTTGCTCATATCTCTTTCCGGGTTCTTCGATGGAATTGCCGCGATAACGGGACTTATCAGCACCTCGGCAAGTCCGCCCGACATTGAAAATATAATAGTTCCGATGAGAAGTCCAACAAAAACAGCTCCCCCGAAAATAAAAGGAGAGAGAGCAAAAACAACAAGTCCGAGCAGCGTTATAACCGGAATTAGCTTAACTGTGAGTGGAATGTTGAATTTTTGCGGAAAAAACGAAAGAACAAGATCCATCGTCAACTGTGTGAAAAAGTTAATCAAAACCAAAAGTCCAAGCAGCGAATATGATATGTCGTAAAGGTTTTTAAAGGTTATAAAAAGTAGCGGAGATAGATTAGCCACTATAGACATGCAAATATTTGTCGAATAACATGCGAATTTCGTTCTTTTAAACATATTGTGTCCTAACTAAAGAAAAAACTTATACTAATAATAATACAACAAATTGCCGCTAAAAGCAATACGTAAAGAGAAAATATTAAAAAAGAGGGGAAAGAAATACACAAAAGATAACGCGAATAGCGGGAGACGGGAAGTTGAACAGCGCTCGCAAAGAGCGAACAAAGGCGAGCGCCTGAAATTTGCCATTTGCTCTAGCAAATGCGCAAAGTTTCTTCCTCGGCATAGGCTTTGAAAAAACTCAAGGCTTCCGGTTGCCTCGGAAACGGGTTCTGCACACGTCTCCGAACAACAAAAAAGACCCGACGTGAAGTCGAGTCTTTTTGTTGGTGCGGGAGACGGGAATTGAACCCGTACGGTAAAACCACACGCCCCTCAAACGTGCGCGTCTGCCAGTTCCGCCACTCCCGCAACGGACT
>JAGBUD010000031.1 GCA_017630995.1 Clostridia bacterium | reverse complement strand
CAACAACACCTGTAGAAGCAGGGTTGCCTCCGACGAATGCGCCACCGTCACTGTAATTGCCTGCTGCGTCGCAGGTGATAGTGCCCTCGTTTACCAAAACGTTATCTTCGCTTTCGAATGTAACATTGAAGCTTTCGGTGCGATAAGTAATAGTAAATGAAGAATCGGTCGTGCTGTAAACGGTCTTGTAAGTGGACTGAAGCGCTCCAAGCTCGGAGGTGGTCTTTACAGTTACCTCAAGAGAAGCGGGCTTGGTTGCTGCTATTGCGTCTGCAAAAGCCTTGCACTCGTCTTCCTGGGGAGCGGGAGCAGGAGTTGTGTCAGCTCCGCAGTTATCACATGCGTTATCGCCGTTTGCGTCAATATGCTCCTCACATTTGCCACAAGAGGTAAGCGCGAAAGCGCAACCTACAAAGCAAGTAAGAGCAAGAAGAATAGCTAAAATCTTTTTCATTTGTTTTCCTCTCCTATCCTACCGTTATTCAATCGTGAGGGTTTGAATCTCATAAGAGTAAACGGTGCTGATCGTTACAGTCTGAGCGGGAACGTCACCGCTCTTCTTTATGCTGTAAGAAAGAGTAACGGAAGTAACTGTTGCTCCGTTGTTGGTTATAGTTACCTGAACTGCGGAGTCTGCATCCAAGTTAACAAGACCGTCGGTTACACCGAAAACGGTTTTAATCTTTGCCTTGGGAACGGAGAATGTTACGGTGTTGTTGTACTTCTCGTTAGTAAACTCAACGTTTGTAATGTCATCAAGAGAGATGTTGAGAGCGATTGAGCCTGCTGCGGGAGCGAAGTTTGCGCCCGAGTTCTTCCAGCTTCCGCCGTTCTCACGAACGCCCTTGCCCTCAAGAAATTCTTTCTTATATTCAACGGTCTTGATTTCGCTGAGTATTTCATCTGCGCCCTCTTCAACTGTTCTGAGCTCTTCATACTGTGCGTGGTAAACAGTTGCAACCTTGCCTGCGAAAGTACCTGTTACAAGAGTGTAGGTTCCCTCGAGGTCATAAGCGTCTGTACCGATAACACGGAGAGTGTTGGTAACAACCTTGGTGGGTGCGCTGTTTGCATAGCAGCTGATAAGAGTTGCCAAAGCGGCCTCAACGGTATTTGCTTCGGGAACGTAAACGTAGGGTGCGCCGCACTCATCGCAAACTTCATCTTCGTCTGCGTCAACGTGGCCGGGGCAAACGTATTCGGTTTCGCAAACGTCACACTTGCCGTCTTCGTTGGCATCTACGTGCTTTTCGCACGTTGTGCCGTTACAAGATACAACGGAGAAAAGGCAAAGGACTGCAAGCATTATAGCAATATATTTTTTCATAATGATATCCTTTCTTCGTTATACTTCGGGAATTTCTTCGGCAGGTACGTAGTTATACGACGTGTCAATCTTAATCGTTGCATTCTTGTTGGAATAGTCAACGGATATTCTTGAAAGATACGTGCCGTTGGTATAAATCTTTATGGTAACGTCAGAGGTTGCATTTACGCTGATACCAAGAATCTTTGCAGCGTTTTCTGCAGAAACGGTAGTTGTCAAGGTCTTTCCGTCCTTGGACATCTTGTACTCGCCTATGTACTCTCTGTTAAGGTCAAGCTTAACGCTGATTATATCAACGTCGGGTGCACCTGCAACCCAAGTCTGACCGTTATCCTCGGAGTAAAGACCGTTTGCATAAAGGACAGTGCCCGACTTAACAGCGGTAGAGCCAAGTTCACCGAGGTTTTCGAGCGATGCTTCTCTGGCATACTGATACTCATAGTTATACACGACAGTGCCATCATCAGCAATAAGGGTTTCGTAAGTTCCGCTATAGGATTTACTCGTTGCCTTATCGGCGGTCGTGGTCTGAGTTGTAATCTTGTTGGGGTCGGAAAGCGCCACCATATCAAAGAACTCCGCATCGGGAAGCTTCTCGGTTTCGGGAGGCGGGGTTTGTGTGGTTGAACCGTCATCGCACGCGAAAAGAGCGAAGGAGCAACCGATAATCAGCAGCAAGCATATTATCTTTTTCATAGTACTTTTTTGCCTTTCTTTAAAAATAGATATTTTCGGTTAATTTTATTATATCTTTTTTGGACGCGAAAGTCAATAGCTAACGCGTGCATAAAAGAGGAATGATGTAACAAATTTTGTGCGCGAATTTTATTAAAAATCACCAAAAGAGCCAAAATCAAGAGAACGAACGAACTCTTTTGTTATTGAAATGAGCCTTTTCACTGCGGGAGATTGGGGTCTGTCCGCCTTTGTCGCCAATGAAAGTAGACGGTAAACCTCGGGCACGATAGGAACGGTTTTTACGTTTGCTGCAAAGGAAGAAAGTATCAATTCGGAAAGCATGCTGATACCAAGATTATGCTCAACCATCGAAATAATGGCGGGGTCGTCAACGTACGTGGGCGTTACGAACGGGTGCACGTTATTTTCGGAAAATACCGCGCTTATATCATCGTCGAAGCCAAGACCGGGCATAAGAAACTTCGTTCCGTTAAACTGAGATATCGGGAAGCTTGCGCTGTCACCTATCGGATATTCCTTGGGAAGAACGGCAAAAAATCTATCCGCCGCGAGCGAAACCCACTTAAAATCGTATTTGGGATTACGGCTGCCATAGCATATATCGAATTTTCCCTCGTCAAGACCGCCGTAAAGCTCGGTTACCGTTCCCGTTTGGATATTTACCGTTATATCGGGAAACTCCTCGTTAAATCTTTCAACTATCGCGGGGAGCCATCTGCTTGCTATGCTCGAAAACGCACCGATTCTGATAACGTTATCTCCAAAGGATTTTACAAGCTCAATTTCATTAATTAAAGCGTCCTCGCAACCCACAAGCTCTCTGATCCTCGGAATTATTCTTTCTCCGCCCGCAGTAAGCTTTACACCGAAATATCCGCGCTCAAGAATGGAAAATCCAAGCTCGTCTTCAAGCGCGTTCATCATATGAGTAAGCCCCGATTGCGTATATCCGAGCTTTTGCGCCGCAGCCGAAAAGCTGCCCATATCCACCGCCGTCAGCAGTGCTTTATATTTTGAAACGTTCATAAATTCACCTAAAAAGTTTACTTTAAAACATTTTATCATATTACACCGCCGCAAGTCAAGTCCGCAAAAAGCAAAAAACGGCGTAAGCTATCGGTAAAATGACCGCATAAGCTTCTGCCGTTTGACTTGCATACGTGCGAGATAATTATTTATTAATGATACTTATATTTTGAGGATTGATTCCCGTGGTTTCGTAAACTATGGAAAGAATTTGAGCCGCTTGGTTTGCTTGCAAGCTTTCGGCCTTTACGATAACGCTGACCGAATCGTCCGCAATAACGGCAACACATTCCTCAAATCCCTTTGCCTTGACGAGTGTTTCGATATTGGTTTCGTTCTGAATATCAACGGCTATTTTGGATATTTTAGCCGCCGCTTCAGCCTTTGCATCTGCGCTTGCCTCGTTATCCTCGGTGACAAGCTTCAAAACGTCAATCGCCTCGTCTCTCGCTTGAGAGCGCGAGAGCGCAGTTGCGGTAAAATAATTGTTTTCGGGTGTTGCGTCAGAGCCTGCCTGCTCGCTTTCCGAAAGGTTACTGTCCATATTGTTGTCGCCGTAACCAAGCGATTCGATTGGGTCGTAGAACCAGCGGTAATTGAGGTAAACTGCAAGACCTACAAGCAATACCGCAACGATGACGATAGTTCTTTTCACCATTGCGGAAGAAAAGAACCTTTTGATTTTCTCTTTTTTCATTGTATGCTTCTCCTTCTTTTTTGTGCTGCCATTGGCTACTTAATACTATGACTCGCAAAACGTCTATATTCCCGCTTTAAGAATTTAATTTCAAAACGGAAACGCGGTTTGAGCCTATATCAAAAAGCGAGGTCATCATTTCAATAAGCTTTGCCCGCACGGCGCTTGAATCCGCACCCTTACAAACTATGCT
>JAGBUD010000004.1 GCA_017630995.1 Clostridia bacterium | reverse complement strand
TGGCACGAGCCCCCGTCAAATCCGCGAGGAGTGCGAGAAGAGCCTTTTAAGGCTCGGCACGGATTACATCGACCTTTACTACTTGCATATGGACGACGAGAATACGACGCTTGAAGAATCCCTCTACACCTTGACAGAGCTTAAAAAAGAGGGTAAAATAAGATATATAGGGCTTTCAAACTTCAAAACCGAGCGCGTTAAGGAAGCGTTTAAAATAAGCGAGCGTGAGGGATTTGACGCGCCGATTTGCATTCAGCAAAGATACACCTACTTAAAGCCGCGCCCCGATGCAGATTTCGGGCGTCAGGCTACGGCGGACGAGGAGCTTTTTGAGCTTTCAAAAAAGACGGGAATTTCCATTCTCGCTTACTCTCCGCTTCTTTCGGGCTACTACGTAGACAGAACGAAAAAGCTCCCCGAGCAATATCTTACCGAGGAAATTGACGAGAGAATTGAAAGGCTTCACCGCGTGGCTCGCAAAATGGAAATCACGCCGACTCAGCTCGTTTACGCTTGGCTTTTAAATCTTTCCCCCGAGGTTTTACCTATAGTTGCCGTCAGCCGCTCGGAGCAATTCAAGGAAGCGAAAGCGGCGTTTGAGCTTAAGCTCACAAAGGAAATTATGAATGAATTAAAATGATTAGGAGATAAAAAATGGCAGAACTCAGAACACTTAAAAAGGATGCGCTCACCGTCAGAGTTTTCGACAACCGCGCAAACATGGGACTTGAAGCCGCAAAGCAGGCTTCGGGCTGGATAAACTCGCTTCTTAACGAAAAGGACGAGGTTAACATTATCTTTGCAGCAGCTCCCTCACAGAATGAATTTTTGGCTTCCCTTTGCCGTGAAAACGTTGATTGGAGCCGCGTTAACGCATTCCATATGGACGAATACATAGGACTCCCCGAGGACGCTCCCCAAGGCTTTGCGAATTTCCTTCGCCGCTCGATTTTCGACCTCGTTCCCTTTAAGACCGTTAATTGCCTTAACGGACAGAACCCCGACCCGGAAGCAGAGTGCCGCCGCTATGAAAAGCTTCTTCTCGACAATCCCGCAGACATCGTATTCATGGGTATCGGTGAAAACGCTCACCTCGCTTTCTGCGACCCCGGTGTTGCATTTTTTGACGACCCCGAGAACGTAAAAATAGTTAAGCTTGCAGAAACCTGCCGCAATCAGCAGGTAAACGACGGATGCTTCAAGACTCTTGACGAGGTTCCCACCCACGCACTCACTCTCACAGTTCCGATTATGATGCGCGCACCTTACGTTATGCTCGTTGCTCCCACAGCCCTTAAGGCAAACGCAATAAAGAACACCGTGCTCGGCCCTGTTGACGAAATGGTTCCCGCATCTGCGGTTCGTACCCACAAAATAGGCGCAACCCTCTATACCGACGAGGCAGGCGCATCTCTCATCTGATTTAAAAGAGGTTTTAAAATGACTACGCTTTTTAAAAACGCAAGAGTCCTTTTCGTAGACCGCGAAGCATTTGGCGGACTTTTGGTTGAGGACGGAAAAATTAAGGAAATTTACGAGGGCACAGTTCCCGAAATCAAAGCAGACGAAGTTTTCGACTGCGAGGGCAAATACCTTGCCCCGGGCTTTATCGACGTGCACGTTCACGGCGGTGACGGCGGCTACTTTATGTCGGGCGAGAGAGAACAGATAGACGCCGCTTGCAAAATGCACATGAAGCACGGAACGACCTCTATGACTCCCGCAATATCCGCAGCTCCCAAGGACGTTATCATAAAATCCTTTACCGGCGTTACGGAATATGAAAAAACGGAGAAAAACCGCCCGAATTTTATCGGACTTTATCTTGAGGGCCCGTATCTTGCGCCCACCGCTTGCGGAGCTATTCCCGCAGGCTATATAAGAGAGCCCGACCGTGAGGAATATCTTGAGCTTCTTGAAAGATTCCCGAACATCGTCCGCTGGGGACTTGCTCCCGAGCTTCCCGGCGCTATTGATATGGTTCGTGACCTCACCGAGCGCGGAGTCCGCACATCAATTGCACACACCGAGGCCTTCTTCGACGATGCCGTTAAGGCTCGAGAGGCAGGACTTGACTCCATAACTCACTTCTATTCACTCACCCCCACGGTAAGACGAGTTAACGCCTACAGATACGCAGGCGTTATCGAGTTTGGCTACCTTTACGACGATATTTTCGTTGAGGTAATCGCAGACGGATGCCATCTGCCGGCGCCCCTTCTTAAGCTTATCTACAAGTCCAAGGGCTCGGATAAAATCATGCTCGTTACCGACGGAATTTCCGCATCGGGCGTAGAAGAAAACGATGGCAAGCAGTATTACAGCCAGATGGGCAAGCCGATAGTAGTCGAGGACGAAGTTGCAAAGGTTCCCTCTCGCGAGGTTTTCGCAGGAAGCATAGCAACGACCGACAGACTCGTCAGAACCATGGTAAATCTTGCCGAGGTTCCTATGTGGGAAGCGGTTAAAATGGCAAGCGAAACGCCCGCAAAGCGATTCGGTCTTAACAAAGGTCAAATAGAAAAAGGTTATGACGCTGACCTTGTAATTA
>JAGBUD010000030.1 GCA_017630995.1 Clostridia bacterium | reverse complement strand
CCGACGGCTGATAAACAGCAAATTCGTTTACCGCCATTTCAACTGAGTCGGCGCCCGTAAGAGATGTGACGAAAACCTCACCCGTCGAAACGTAAACAAAGCTGATGGCACTTCCCGCGTTACAAACTGCAACAGAGGCAAGGAAATTATTTTTTTCGGCATTCAGAAGCGAGCCGTCGGTTATCGTACCGGGAGTTATAACTCTTGTTACCTCTCTCTTTACAAGACCCGTTGCAGATTTGGGATCCTCTACCTGCTCGCAGATAGCAACCTTATATCCCTTTTCGACAAGCCTTGCAACGTAAACGTCTGCCTTATGGAAAGGAACGCCGCACATAGCGGCTCTTCTTCCGTTTCCGCAATCGCGGGCAGTCAAGGTCAGTTCAAGCTCTTTAGATGCAATCAAGGCATCGTCAAAAAAGCACTCGTAAAAGTCACCCAAACGGTATAGTAGTATGAAATTTGAATATTCTTCCTTGACATCAAGATACTGACGCATCATGGGCGTTGTACTTTCAAGGTCCGCCCTTTTATTTATTATCACTGACATAGTGAATAAAATCCTCTGTTTCTTTGGGAATGGGATTAGTGTGCGCAACCGCCGCAGGTTGAGCAGTCATGAGTGCAGGTTGATGGGCGCTCGCCCGTTATGCAGAATTTAATTTCCGCGTTAACGGAATCCATAAGCGAATTAAGCGCGTTTTGTGCGTTTGCAAATTCGGTGTAATGACTGTTTGCGGTAATCTCAACGGAAAGAGCCTCAAGTCTTGCCTTGATGCTTTCGATTGCATTTTGATTATCTTCTCCGCTTGCCTTATTGAATTCCTCACGAAGAAGGAGTCTTTCGGTTTCGTATTCGCTCATCTTGGACTGAAGCTCCGCGTCGGTTTCAAACGCAAGCTTTGCCGCCTCCAAGTTTTTGATTTCATCACTCTTTGCAATCTCATCGCCCAGTGCGTGTGCAAGTTCAATAATTTTTGTCATTTTCTTAATTCCTTTCTATTTGAGCGCCAAACAGGTCAAATGCGCCTGCTTTGCTAATTTTAACGTGTGTAAATTCTCCTATCGGGCAATCCTTTGCCTCGAAATGAACGAGCTTGTTCGTTGCGGTACGTGCATTGTAAATTCTGCCTTCTTCCCGCTCTTCAAAGGAATCAACGAGAACTCTTACGGTTTTTCCTACGTAGGTATCGTTTATCTCGTGTGATATATTGCACTGAATGTCAAGCAGTCTCGCCATTCTTCTCTTTTTCGTTTCATCGTCAAGCGGGCATTCCATTTTTGCGGCGCGAGTTCCTTCTCTTTTCGAATAGATAAAGGAAAACACCATATCAAACCTGACCTTTTCGAGAATACGCATAGTATCCTCAAAATCCTCGTCGGTTTCTGTAGGAAATCCAACGATAATATCGCTCGTCAAGGCGATATCGGGAACTGCTTTTCTTAACTTTTCAACGGTTGCGAGATATTTTTCCGTATTATAAGTGCGGTTCATCTCCTTGAGTATTCGATCGCTTCCCGATTGTAGAGGAAGATGGAATGCGGGAGCTATTTTTCCGTTATATTTTCCTATAACATCTATCAACTCGTCGGAAACGTCCTTGGGGTGACTTGTCATAAATCTGATTATAAAATCGCCCTCGATTTTCGCTATGCGCTCAAGAAGCGCCGCAAACGTCATATCCGATTTATAGGAATTAACGTTCTGTCCTAGTAGCGTTATTTCCTTATATCCCTTTTTGATAAGCTCCTCACATTCGAGAATTACCTTCTCGCTTTCACGGCTGCGCTCTCTGCCTCTGACGTATGGCACGATACAGTATGAGCAGAAGTTATTACAGCCGTACATAATCGAAACCCAAGCCTTAAATGTGGAGGTGCGCTCGTTTCCTATATCCTCGATTACGTCCCACTCTTCAGAGCCGTAAGCAAAGCTTCTTTTCTTTTGAATAAGCGCCGTGTGCAAAAGCTCGGGAAACTTATGAAGCTGCGACGGTTCGATAGTGAAATTTACTTGAGGATAGCTTTTCTTTACAGTTTTCGCCATATGCTCTTGCGCAACCATACAACCGCAAATACCGATAACGATATCCCTATTAACGCTTTTTAAAGCCTTAAAATTTCCCGCAATGGAAAGCGCTTTAAGCTCCGCATGTCGCCTAACGGCGCACGTGTTTATGAGAATCAAATCGCATACCGCGGGATCCTCGGTGATTGAATAACCCATCTTGACGGCAAGGGCGCGCAGCTTTTCACTGTCTGCCTCGTTTTGCTGACAGCCGAGAGTTATAACGGTGGCAAGCAATTCCTTACCCTCGTTGAGTTTTTTTACTGCGGAAATATATTTTTCCGCATCTGTATCCAAAATATTTATGTTCATATTATGCTTTTCATTTTTTCTTTTATTTTGTTCGGTGAAAGTCCGACGAAATCATAAAGGTCACAGACCGACGGCGGAATTGCAAAGTTATCGTCGATTGCGCAAAGCTCATACTTAACGCCCGAAAAATCAAATCCGCAGCGCAAAAGCTCGTCATAGAGAAGCATTCCCGCTCCGCCGTTTTTGATTCCCTCTTCGACAAAAACGATACTCCTTGCATTTTTAAGATACGGTAGTGCCGACCTTGCAACACTGTTGTACGGCTTTAGAATTTCAAGAAGCAAAATTCCGCATTTAACACCCTCGCGCGAAAGCTCATCTGCAGCTTCTATAACCTTTTCGGCTATAGTTCCGTACGTAATGAATACCGCGTCCGGTGCGTCGTCTACATTAAAATCCGACTTCAAGGAAAGCTCTGCGCTGTTCGCTTGACCGGAAAATCTATCCGCAACTGCCTGCGACTGCGCCTTGTTGGGATATCTGACAGCCACCGGCGAATCAATATTTGCTGCATATTTTACCGCAAGATTGAGCGAGGAATAGGTTGCGGGGGAGATAATCGTAATATTGGGAATATGGGAGAGAAACGAAACGTCAAAGATTCCGTGGTGCGTCGCTCCGTCACCCGTTGAAAGCCCCGCTCTGTCAATCATAAGCTTAACAGGTAAGCCTTGAAGCGCAACATCGTGCAAAACGTTGTCGTATGCTCTCTGCAAAAAGGAGGAATAAATTGCCACCACAGGCTTTAAACCTCCTGCCGCCAGACCGGCCGCAAAGGTAACGGCATGCTGCTCGGCAATTCCCACATCAAAGAACTTGTCGGGATACATGTTCCGGAAGCGCTTCAGTCCGGTT
>JAGBUD010000029.1 GCA_017630995.1 Clostridia bacterium | reverse complement strand
TTTTAAGACGGCTGCTCTGCTTAAAGGTGAAAACAGCCGTGGGCAGCGACAGTCTTTTCGCCTCGCAAACCGCCCTTTTTATAATTTCTCTGTGTCCGATGTGAACACCGTCGAAAAGTCCGAGAGCAATAACTCTCTTTTCAAAAAGCCTATCCGACGGCTTATATTCAATAATCCTTATCGCTCTCACCTCTCTTTTCCGTGAATTTTATTATACATCTAAACGGTATAAATGTCAAGGCAATGAAAATACGGCGAAAATATATATCTTCCGCGGACAAAAATATTGACAAAAATTTTCTGTTGTGCTAGAATATAGTATGTATAACTATCTTTAACATTATTAACATAAAAATAATAACTCTAAAATCGAAAAGGAGTACGTTATGTCTTTACCAACAACACCGCAAACCATACTGCTGATTATAGTCGCAGTTGCAATGGTGCTTCTTGCAGCAGTGCTATTAACCGTAATAACCTTGCTCATTGTTGCATTCGCGGTCTTTCTTTTCTTTATCGCACCGAGCAAAAAGAGAAAAGCCGAAATGCGCGAATTTGCAAAATACAGATATGCCCACCGCGGTCTTCACTCGGACACCGTTGCCGAAAACTCTTTGACTGCATTCAAGAATGCGGTTGAAAAGGGATACGGAATAGAGCTTGACGTTCGTCTCACGCATGACGGCGAGCTGGTTGTTTTCCACGACGAAACCCTTGACAGAGTTACGGTTGCCGTCGGAAAGGTTAACGAAAAGGATTACGCAGAAATCTGTGACCTCAAGCTCAAAAACACCGAGGATACGATTCCGAAGCTTTCCGATGTTTTGAAGCTCGTTGACGGAAAGGTGCCCCTGCTTATCGAATTAAAGGAAGCGTCGGGCGAATACTGTGTTACCGAAAGCACCCTCAAGGCTCTTGAGGGATACGAGGGAAAATATATGATAGAATCATTCAACCCCTTGGCGCTCGGTCACGTCAAAAAGCACGCACCCAAGGTTTTGCGCGGCGTTCTTTCAATGAATTTCCTCAAGGAAAAGAAATACCGCACGACGACCTATTTCGTTTTGCAGAATTTCCTTCTCAATGCGGTTGCGCGCCCCGATTTCATCGCATACGACCACAATCAGCATAAGAACTTTATGTTCAAATTCATAAAAAAGCTTTTCAGACCCGTCACTATAGCTTGGACGCTTCGCTCGCAAGAGAGCGAGGACCTCGCATTTGCGCACGGATTTAACAGCGTTATATTTGAATATTATCTTCCCGAAGCATAAATTATACCCAAATCGAACAAACGACAGATTTTTTCCAAAGGACCCAAACTATGAAATTTGAACTTGTTGCCACCTGCCTTTTCGGACTTGAGCATTTGCTCGGCGAGGAAATAGATGCGCTTGGATATGACAGAACCGAAACGATAGACGGCAGAGTTACCTTTCTTGCCGACGCCGAGGGCGTTGCTCTTTCGAATATATTTTTACGCTATGCCGAAAGAGTTTTCATAAAACTCGGCTCATTTACCGCGGACAGCTTTGACGCTCTTTTTGAGGGCACACGCGCTCTGCCTTGGCCCGATTTCATAGGAAAAACCGACGCATTCCCCGTCAAGGGACACTCGATAAAAAGCGTGCTCACCTCTATTCCCGACTGCCAAAAAATCGTCAAAAAGGCTGTAGTTAAGGCTATGAGCGAGCGCTACGGCATATCGTATTTTGAGGAAACGGGAATAAAATATCAAATAGAGTTCTTTATCCTAAAGGATAAGGCTACCCTTATGATAGACACCACGGGAATTCCGCTTCACAAAAGAGGATACCGCAAGGATTCAAACGACGCACCCATAAGAGAAACGCTCGCGGCGGCAATAGCAAAAACCGCCCGTCCGAGAGAAGACGTTTTGCTTTGGGACCCGATGTGCGGAAGCGGCACGATTGCCATCGAAGCGGCAATGATAATGAAAAATATCGCACCCGGCGTGCGCCGCTCGTTTGCTGCCGAGAAATTCCCTTTTATAGCCGAAAGCATATGGAAAAACGCAAGAGAAGAGGCGCGCGACAACGAAATTGCAACAAAGTTCGAATGCTTCGCCTCCGACATTGATAAAAACGCGGTGGAATTAACTCGCCGCAACGCCGCTATTGCGGGAGTCTCGGATATTATCACCCCCTTTGTTGCGGACTGCACCACCATCTCGTCGGAGGGCAGACGCGGAACCATCGTCACAAATCCCCCATACGGAGAAAGACTTCTGACTCAATCGGAGGCAGAGGAGCTTTATCGCAAAATGGGCGCTCATTTCAAGTCGCTTGCTCCTTGGCAGGTTTATATCATAACCTCCCACAAGGAATTTGAAAAATTCTACGGCAAAAAGGCAGATAAAATCAGAAAGCTTTACAACGGCATGATTCCTTGCTCTCTCTATCAGTTCTTCAAAAATAAATAATTTTATTTTGCGTTATATTTTTTTAACAAAGTCGCAATAAAATTATGCTAAACTACGTATACACCAATCTCTTGGCTTCACCGCTTTCCAAGGCGGTTTTGCGAGGCCAAATAAAACGGGGTTTTATATGAAAACAAAAATAATCTCTCTTCTTCTCGTTGTAATAACCGTTACCGCGAGCCTATCTTCCTGCTATCTTTTGGACGCAAATCTTCCCTCGTCGCTCGGAGGAAATACAACGGTAAACGTTGGCGACGTAAACAATTATGAAATCGACATAGACGCGCCCCAAAATACGTCTGTCGTTGCGGCAAGCAAGGCTCTGATGTCTGTTGTAAGCGTTGCGGCGCAGTTTAGAAAAACCTCCCCCTCAATACAAGGCGGAACGTCAACCAATCAGTCAACCGCTTGGGGCTCGGGCGTTATATTCAAAATGAGCGAGGACAAGAGCACCGCTTATATCCTCACAAACTACCACGTCGTTTACAATTCTCAAATAAG
>JAGBUD010000028.1 GCA_017630995.1 Clostridia bacterium | reverse complement strand
TCATCTTCAAAAGCTCCCATTTCGATTCTACGATGACAACGAAACCGGAAAGATTATGACGAGAATCACGAGCGACCTTTTCGAGGTTTGCGAGCTTGCGCACCACGGCCCTGAAAATCTGCTCATAAGCAGCGTTATGATAATTTTATCGTTCACATACCTTATGACGATAGACTGGATTCTGACACTTATAATCTTCACCTGTGTCCCCATTCTCTTCTTAGTAACCTTTCATTACAGAAAGGCAATGAAGCGCGCATTTGACCAAAGAAGAAAGAGCAACGCAATCATAAATTCATCCGTTGAAAGCAGCGTAACCGGCATCCGTGTCACAAAAGCTTATACAAATTCGCAAAGAGAGGTCGAAAAATTCGCAGTCGGCGACAAGGAATTCGTAGACGCATCGTACGGCGCATATGACGCTATGGCTAAGTTCCATTGCTCGACAACATTTATAACGGACGTCTTTAACGTTTTCATTCTCATCGCCGGCGGTCTTTTCCTCTACGCAGGCAGAATTTCCTTTGGCGACTATTCAACCTTTATCGTATCAGTCAACCTTTTTATAAGTCCCGTAAATACTCTCATAGGATTTATGGAGCAATATCAGAACGGTGTCAGCGGCTTCAAGCGCTTCGTTGAAATAATGGACGAGGAGCCCGAGCGCGATGCCCCCGAGGCAAGCACGCTTACCAACGTTAACGGTGTAATAGAATTTAAAAACGTAAACTACTCCTACAACGAATCCAAGGAAGTTCTCCACGATATAAGCTTGAAGCTTGAAAAGGGCAGAAAGCTCGCCCTCGTCGGCCCGTCCGGCGGAGGAAAAACCACCCTTTGCCACCTTTTACCAAATTTCTACAAGCTAAAAGAGGGCGACGGCTCTATACTCATTGACGGTGTTGATATAAAGAATTTAACGCTCGACTCGCTTCGCAAAAATATCGGCATAGTTCAGCAAGACGTATTCCTTTTTGCAGGCACGGTGCGCGAAAATATTCTTTACGGCAACCCCACCGCAAGCGAGGAGGAAATCTTCGAGGCTGCGCGCCGCGCAAATATACACGATTATATAATTTCCCTTGAAAAGGGATATGACACGGAGATAGGCGAGCGCGGAGTCAAGCTCTCGGGCGGACAAAAGCAGCGCCTCAGCATTGCAAGAGTTTTCTTGAAAAACCCATCGATACTCATACTTGACGAGGCAACGAGCGCTCTTGACAACACCACCGAGGTTCTTATCCAAGGCGCGCTTGACGAGCTTTGCCGCGGAAGAACGACGATAGTCGTTGCTCACAGACTCTCAACCATTCGCAATGCGGACGAAATCGCCGTGATAATGGACGGACGCATCTCCGAGCGCGGCACCCACGAGGAGCTTATCGCTCGCGGCGGCACTTACAAAGACCTTTACGCGCTTCAATTCCGCGATAACGACTTTATAGAGTAAAAGACTAAAGAAAGCGAGCCTTATATGCACGTTCCAACCCGCGGCCTCAGCGGAAACGCTCTGAAAATCATAGCCGCTATAACGATGCTTATCGACCACGTCGCTATTATTCTTCTACCCGAAATTCAAATTTTAAGAACTATCGGCCGCATTTCCTTTCCCATATACGCATACATGATTGCCGAGGGTTGCTATTACACACGAAACAAGCTGAGATATTTTTTAGGCATTTTCGCGCTAGGCGCAGTATGCCAGGCAGTATATATCATACAGTCGGGTGACGATTATTTCGGTATACTTATCACTTTTTCAATTTCCATAGGCATAATTTACGCAATGCAATATATGAAGGAATGCTTTCTATTTGGAGCTAAAGCTCCGAAAAAGCTTCTCTCCTCATCGGTTTTCATAGCATCCGTGCTGCTAACCTACTTTTTAAACGAAGAATTGTTCATCGACTACGGATTTTTCGGATGCATGGCGCCGGTATTTGCAATAGCGCCGAGGATGCCGAGAAAAAAAGCAAGCGCGAAGCCCACCGCCACAGAGGAAGCTCCACTTTTCAAACAAGCCTTCTTAAGGGAGCGCCTACCAAGCATAGCTTCTCTCACCATTTGCCTTGTTTTTCTTGCGTTAGCGATGAAAGAGGGACAAATATTCGCGCTTCTCTCAATTCCGCTTCTGCTTCTTTATTCCGGCCGCCGAGGAAAGATTAAAATGAAATACTTTTTCTATCTTTTCTATCCCTTGCACCTCGTCTTTCTTTACGGAATATCCGAAATCTTTTTTTAAAATACTGTAACCTTTTTCCTTTATACGCCTAAAATTATAAGGAAAGGCAAAAGGCGATTTAAAAAACGATATATTGACAAACGAAAACCCGTGTGCTATACTCTATTCGCACCAAACAAAAGGAGATATTATATGACACTTTACGACGAGCTTTACTTTGAAATAACGGCAAAAGGTCCCAAAAGCGAGATTAAAAAGCTTGCAAGATTTTTGAAATCCGGAGAGCTTGAGGACTTTTTCGAAGTTAGCGGCGACTACATAAACCTTGACGATAATTACGAAAGCCTCGCAGACAGCGACGAATGCGAGCTCGTTTTCTCAAACGATGAGATAGGAATTGAAATAGACGAGATTGACACCGACGAATTTCTCGAGCTCTTGGCGAAAGCGGCAAAGAGCCTTGATTTAAGAGGCACGCTTTACGATACTGACGATAACGAATTTTCTTTCGTCAGCCCCGAGGGTGACGCTTACTACTACAACGCCCGCCTGAAAAGCTTCAACGACGAGCTTGACGACGTTGCAAACGACGAAGAGGTTGAGGACGAAGAGGATTAAGCTGAAATCGAAAAACATTCGATATTTTTCGTATCAATTCAAAACGTATAAATAAAGAAAAAGGAACTGA
>JAGBUD010000027.1 GCA_017630995.1 Clostridia bacterium | reverse complement strand
TAATATATTCTCCTTTTGTTTATTTACTATGTTAGGTTATATTTTGACCTCAAAGCGCAGGGCACTTTAAGTGAAGTCAGCTTTTGATATTTTAATTAGATAGGTATCGTAGTTTTTCATTTTTGCTATGATACTGAACTTTTCGGCTGTGAAGTATTCCTCTCTCACAAGCGAAAGGTTGTGATTTGCGTCTATGAGATACGTCTGTGCTTTAACGCAGTCTGCCGTTTTTGCTCCGTCGATTTCGATTTTGACAATCTTGTCCTCGCTGCTGTCATCATCGTTGAAATATGTGAGGAGCAGGGCAGAATCGGTGTTGTCTGTTGCCGCCATTGCGTAAAGGTTTTCGTCACATTCTGTATAAACGCTGTTCGAAAGACGCTTGATTTCTTTTGCTGCTTTAAATGTGTAAAATGAGTTATGTACGTTTCCGTAATTTGCGAAAATGCCGTTAAATCCCGAAGGACGAGCGTCGTAGTACATAAGCATATCAAGTTTTTCCTTTTGTGCCGCAGTCATTATCGCGCTAACGAACGCTGCTCCCTTTGCGCCGATTATGGTGTTCATCGAGTATGTGTATTCTTCTCCGAGCCAGCCTCTGATGTAATTCCACTCGTTGATATGCGTTTCCATATTCGAAAATCCGCAATCGTCAAGAACCCTGTTTACATTTCTGATGATATTCACAAAGGATTCAACCGTGCATCCGTACCAATGATAAGAAAAGAAATCCAGAGCAGCACCGCGGCTCTTTACCTCGTTAAGAAAGGCTTTAATAACGGGCTCATTAAATGAGCAAAGCGCAGGGCCACCTATTTTAAGATGTGGAAATTTAGACTTCAAATAGGCAGATACCGTGCAGTAAAAATCATAGTATTCCTCGTTCGTGCCCTGCCAGCATGGGTTCGAGCCGTCGTGATTTTTGCAGTCAAATTCGTTCCAAATTTCCCAGTATTCTATATCGTGGTTATATCCGTCAGCCCAGCCCTCTGTGTAGTGGCGGATTATATGCTCGCATATTTTCGCCCATTTCAAAAAGTCCTTTGGCGGATACGTGCCTCTTTTGTAGCCGTGCTCAATCGAAGCGCCAAGTCTGTAGTATATTTTGGTACCAACCGAAACGATATCCTCAAGGTAAGAGTCGGTGGGTTTGAATAAGTAAGAGGCGGGATCGTTTTCGTCAGCGTCAAAATTCGGGAAAACTCTGTGAACGTCTACGGCGTATTCGCCGCCGTAATTGGCAGCGTAGAATGCGGAATCGTGCAGTCTTGCGTAAGGTATTTCAAGCTCTTGGTAATTTTTGAAGTTTCCTGTCATACGAACGCGAGAGCCTGCGGGGCCGTTGTTCGTTGCGTTGACGTGCCTTATCTTGCCGTCGGCTTTTTTGAAATTGACCGATACGTTATTCATGGTCTATCTCCTAAATATTTTAAATAGATTTTTCCACTACTCTAATTTTAACATATAATTATAAGATTTTTTTGCCTATAATTAAAAAAGAATATTCATTTCTTGTCATATTTTCGTTTCGTTAAAAAGAAAAAATGACTATTCTTTTCGCGAAAGAGAAAAAAACTGTCATTTCTTTGTAAATCAACTTGACAATGCCTATACGATATAATATAATTATTTAAAGTGTTTGAGTCTGGAGGAGTTATGACGGATTTTCGCTATTTAAACGTTCCCGATATCACGGGATACGGAGTAAGGTTTTACCGTGAAAACAAGGAAGATACCACGATTGCAAAAAGCTGGACACCGCATCTGCACGATGCGCTTGAGGTATATATACTGACGGAGGGTGACGTTTCGTTTGCGGTTGAGTCATCGCATTATAAGCTTCAACCCGGTGACGTGATAATAACGAAGCCCAATGAGATTCATAACTGCGTTCTTAACAGTGATTCGGTGCATAGACATATGTGCTTTTGGTTTGACGTTTCAGCCTCGTTTATTTTTGAGGATTTTCTAAAGCACGAGCTTGGCAAGGATAATCTTTTAAGACCCGACGAGGAGAACAGACTCATTCTCAACAGACTCTGCGATAGGCTGATGGAGGCGTCTGATGCAAAGGACACCCACGCGCAGCTTTATCTTACCCTCGAAATGCTCGACGTGCTTCGCAAATTCATAGGCAAGGAAATCAAAACGGTTGCCCCAACGGACACAATGAAGCAGATTTTGGCGGATATAAACGAGAATTTCAGATATATAAAGGGGCTTGATTATTTTTGCGCCAAATATTATTTGAGCCAAAGCACCCTTAACAGACTCTTTAAGGCACATCTGCAAACCACCCCGAAGATGTATCTTGAAACAAAAAAGCTTGCGTATTCGAGAATACTTTTAAAAAACGGAAAGAGCGTGCTTGAGGCTTCTGCGGAATCGGGATTTTCGGATTCATCGAATTTTATAAGGCTTTTCAAAAAAAGATTCGGAATAACGCCAAAGCAATATAAGTGAGCCGCGGACTTCAGAGGATTTAAAAATGAAGTTGAGTAATGTTTTCACATCGGGAGCCGTGTGGTATCAAGGTGAGAGCAATGCCGCCCTTGCTGATAGGATTTCTGCCGTTATCAGAGCCTTGTAATTCCGATTTGCTATACCTCGGAGTTGTGATTTTTTTGCTTTGAAAATGAATATAAAAAAGAGAGAACGGTTTAGCTCGGATTATGCCGAGTCGTTCTCTCTTTTTGATTTTATAGGTACTCGCGTTTTGTGGTTTTTGTGTCAGAGGTCAAGCATAAAGTGGGGGCGTGTTACCGCATTACTATAATTCCTTGACTCTGATTCTGTTAATAGCTCTTGCAAGCTTTGCCTTTGCAACGTCGATTTCCTTGTTGTTTTTTGCCGTTTTGAGCTTTTCTTCCGCATTCGCCTTTGCCGCTTTTGCGCGCTCAATGTCGATGCTTTCTTGAAACTCAAAGGTCGTTGCAACAAGCTTAACCTCTCCGCCCGAAACCGAAAGGAATCCCCCGGCAGACGAGGCGTTTTTTATGCCGTCTGCGGTTTTGATTCTTGCCCTTCCTATGCCGAGCGATGCGAAAAGATCCGTGTGCCCCGCGAGGATTTCAACGTCGCCGCATTCGGTGCGAGCAAGCAAGCTTTCTGCTGCCGCGTCGAAAACAATTCCGTCGGGGGTAACTATTTGTAAATGAAATTCTTTCATTTCTAACCTCTTATAAGCTCATAAAGCGATTAAGCTTCGGCATTGGCGAGCGTCTTTGCCTTTTCAACCGCTTCGTCAATAGTTCCGACGAACAGAAATGCCGATTCGGGAAGAGCGTCGTGCTTGCCCTCAAGGATTTCCTTAAATCCGCGTATGGTTTCCTTGATTGGAACGTATTTTCCCTCCATACCCGTGAACTGCTCCGCAACGGAGAAGGGCTGGGAAAGGAATCTTTGTATTTTTCTTGCACGGTTAACAACGAGCTTGTCGTCCTCGGAAAGCTCATCCATACCCATAATGGCAATTATGTCTTGAAGCTCCTTATAGCGCTGAAGAATACTCTGAACGCTTCTGGCAACCTCGTAATGCTCAATACCGACAACGTCGGGCGAGAGGATTCTTGAGGTAGAATCAAGCGGGTCAACTGCGGGGTAAATACCGAGCGAAGCAATGCTTCTTGAAAGAACCGTCGTTGCGTCAAGGTGCGCAAACGTGGTTGCGGGTGCGGGGTCGGTCAAGTCGTCTGCGGGAACGTAAACTGCCTGAACAGAGGTGATTGAACCTTTTTTCGTCGAGGTTATTCTCTCTTGGAGAGTACCCATTTCGGTTGCAAGGGTGGGCTGATATCCAACGGCGGAGGGCATTCTTCCGAGAAGCGCGGAAACCTCCGATCCCGCTTGCGTAAATCTGAATATGTTATCGATGAAGAGAAGAACGTCCTGTCCCTCTCTGTCGCGGAAGTATTCCGCCATCGTAAGTCCCGAAAGAGCAACTCTCATTCTTGCTCCCGGAGGCTCGTTCATCTGTCCGTAAACGAGTGCGGTTTTTGAAAGAACTCCCGATTCCTTCATCTCGTTATAAAGGTCGTTACCCTCACGCGTGCGTTCTCCAACGCCCGTGAAAACCGATATACCGCCGTGCTGCTTTGCAACGTTGTTGATAAGCTCCATAATAAGAACCGTTTTACCAACGCCCGCACCGCCGAAAAGACCTATCTTACCGCCCTTTGCGTAGGGGGCAATAAGGTCAACGACCTTGATTCCCGTTTCGAGAATTTCGGTTGTTCCTTCCTGCTCGGAAAATGAGGGTGGCTCTCTGTGAATGCACCATCTTTCAGCGTCCTCGGGGGCGGGGATATTGTCTATCGCCTCTCCGAGAAGATTGAATATTCTTCCTAGCGTTTTTTCTCCTACGGGAACGGTTATGCCCGTACCCGTGTCAACTGCTTCCATACCTCTCGCCATACCGTCGGTTGATGACATAGCAATGCAGCGAACAACGTCGTCGCCCGCTTGTGCCGCAACCTCACAAACGACCTTTTTGCCGTCGTGCATAATTTCTATGGCGTTGAGAAGATTGGGAAGATGTCCGTTCTCGAATTTTATATCAAGAACGGGGCCGATTATTTGTATTACCTTACCGATGTTCTTTTCCATCTGATAAAATTATCCTTTCAGTAGAAAGTTAATTAGAAAGTGCCTTGCGGCGAAATTAAAGTGCCTCCGCGCCCGAAACTATTTCGGTGATTTCCTGCGTGATAACCGCTTGACGTGCTCTGTTATATTTGAGCATAAGGGTATCAATCATTTCCGCGGCGTTTTTGTTTGCCGAATTCATTGCCGTTCTTCTCGCTCCGCATTCGGAAGCAATAGCTTCACACGCCGATGCGTATATTATTCCGCCGACGTATTGGGGCAATATCTTTAAGAGAAGCTCCTCGGGGTCCTCCTCGATTATCGGGTCAAACTCGCTGCCCTCGCTTTTTTCAAGCGGCAAAAGCTGCTCGTAAAGCGGAAGCTGCGAAATCATAGAAACGAATTTCGTGTAAACTATGAAAACCTCGCTTATCTCTCCCGCAAAAAAGACATTGCAAATATCATCTGCAAGCTTCATCGAAGCTCCAACGCCAACGTCGCTGACAAGGGGAGCCTCTTCGCTGAAAATCTCGGCACTGCGGCGCTTGAAATATTCAAGAGCCTTTTTTCCTATTGGGAGAATTGCCGTGCTTTTTTCTTGCGCAAGCTTTTCGGCAATCTTGAAAACGTTTGCATTGTATCCGCCCGCAAGACCTCTGTCACCCGCAATAACGATAATCAGCCTCTTTTGCTCGGACTTGTTATTTTCCTTTTTGCAGTCAATCGCCGAATTTCTTACGGTGTCGATTGCCTTGGTGAGAATATCGTGATAGGGGCGTGCCTTTTCTGCGTTTTCTCTGGCGCGTCTTAATTTCGAGGTTGCAACAAGCTCCATTGCCTTGGTTATCTGCATGGTGCTTTCAACGCTCTTGATGCGCGCCTTTATATCATTCATTGATGCGCCTGCCATTTTTTAGCACCTCATCAATTCATAATGAATTTTTCTGTGGTTGTGTTTATAGCCTCTCGAAGCTCGTCTTCGATTTCCTTTGTCAGAGCGCCGGTTTCTCTTATTTTAGTCAAAAGCTCTTCCTTGGTTGCAACGAGGTATTCCGAAAGCTCCTCTTCGAATCTTGAAATATCCTCAACCTTAATTTCGCGCAAAAGGTTGTTTACCACTGCGTATATTATAGCAATCTGAAGCTCAACCGCGATGGGAGAGTTTCTTCCTTGCTTTAAAACCTCAACGATGCGCTTACCTTGCTCAAGTCTTGCCATCGTATCCGCGTCTAGGTCGGAGCCGAACTGCGCAAAGCCCGCAAGCTCTCTGTACTGTGAATAGAGGAGCTTAAGTGAGCCGGCAACCTTTTTCATTGCCTTTATCTGCGCGTTTCCTCCAACACGGGAAACCGAGATACCGGGGTTAACCGCAGGGCGAACACCCGCGTGGAAAAGCTCTGTTTCAAGGAATATCTGACCGTCGGTTATCGAAATAACGTTAGTGGGAATATAAGCCGAAACGTCACCCGCCTGTGTTTCTATTATGGGAAGCGCGGTGAGTGAGCCTCCGCCGCATTCGTCGGAGAGTCTTGCCGCTCTTTCAAGAAGTCTTGAGTGAAGATAGAAAACGTCACCGGGGTATGCTTCTCTGCCCGGAGGTCTTCTTATAAGAAGTGAAAGCGCTCTGTAAGCAACGGCGTGCTTTGAAAGGTCGTCGTAAACAACAAGCACGTCGCGGCCCTTGTCCATAAAGTATTCACCCATAGCACAGCCCGAGTAGGGAGCAATGTACTGAAGGGGGGCGGACTCCGATGCGGTAGCGGATACTACGATGGTATAGTCCATAGCACCGTTCTGGTAGAGGGTG
>JAGBUD010000026.1 GCA_017630995.1 Clostridia bacterium | reverse complement strand
TCCGCATAACCGAGTATTCGAGAAAAAGCCTTATCGGCTGTATCTATGAAAACCGCCCCGTAGGGCGCAGAGGTAGAGGCGTGCGGGAGTGCTATTTCCTTGCCGACGATCCTAAATTTCAGATTAAAATTCCCATCACCCGTCTTGACGGTGCCGAGGTTGGCGATAAGGTTGAGGTAAGCCTTAAAAGAGGAGCAAGGCTCTCTTGCGAGGTAACTCTCAATTTCGGCTCTGCAAAAACAAAGGCGGCAAGCTATGCGGCAATTCTTCAAGAAAGCGGCATTGTAACCGAGTTTTCGGAGTCGGAGCTTTACGAGGCAAATATAGCCGCCGCCCGACCAATAAATTACGAGGGCAGAGCTTTCAGAGGGGATATAATATTCACCATAGACGGTGACGGAGCAAAGGACCTTGACGACGCGGTTTCCCTCAAAAAAACTCGCACGGGTTGGCTCCTCGGCGTTCATATAGCAGACGTGAGCGCCTACGTTAAGGAAAAATCCACCCTGGAGCGCACTGCGATGAGCCGCGGCACGAGCGTCTACTTTGCGGACAAGGTCGTGCCTATGCTTCCGCCCGCCCTTTCAAACGGCGCTTGCTCGCTTAACGCGGGTGAGGAAAAGCTTGCATTGAGCGCTATGATAAGCCTTAACGCTCGCGGCGAGATTGTGGGTGTTAAAATCGAAAAATCGGTCATCACAAGCTGCTTGCGCGCAACCTACCGCGAGGTAAACGAGATATTCCTCGGCACAGCCGATAGGGAAACTCTCGCAAAATATAAGCGCATTATCCCATCTCTTATGAGAATGCGCGAGCTTTACCTCATTCTTCTTTCAAACTCGCGCGCTCGCGGAGCTATGGAGCTTGAAAGCACGGAGGCGGAGGTCTTGCTTGACGAAGCGGGAGAGCCGTGTGAAATTATCGCACGTGAGCGCGGTGACGCGGAGCGCCTTATCGAGCAGTTTATGCTCACTGCAAACGAGGCGGTTGCAACCTATCTTACCGAAAATAAAATCCCTTGCGTATACCGCGTGCACGAAAGACCTACGGAGGAAAAGCTTTCCTCGTTTGTCACCTATATGCACAACCTCGGATTTGATACCAAAAATATCTCTCGGGAGAAAAGCACACCTCTTGACTTTTCAAATTTGCTTGCCGAAGCGGAGGAAAGAGGACTTTCCCGTCCCGTATCCTACACTATGCTTCGAACGATGTCAAAGGCGAAGTATTCCGACGTGAGAGCCGACCATTTCGGTCTTTCGCTCTCGCATTACTGTCATTTTACCTCTCCGATAAGAAGACTCTCCGACCTCGCAACCCACCGCATAATTCATAAGGTGCTTTTTGAGGGAAAGAGCGCGGAGCAGTATAAAAAGTATGCCTACCGCGCCGCCGCGGCGGCAACCGAATCCGAGCTTTCGGCAATTTCGGCGGAGCGCAAGATAGAAAACCTATATAAAACCGTTTATATGTCCTCGCGCATCGGTGAAATATTCGAGGCGCACGTAAGCTCGGTCACCTCGTTTGGATTTTTCTGCGAGCTTCAAAACACCTGTGAGGGACTTGTGCCCATCGAGGAGCTTCTCGGCTCGTTTGTCTATGACGAGGGCAATATGTCAATCAGGTCGCGTGACGTTACCTATAAAATAGGGGACAGAGTGACCGTTCGTCTTGAGGAGGCAGATATATCGAGGGGCAAGCTTCGCTTCTCGGTTGTGGACACTGAAAACTGAATTTTTTGCATCAAGTCGCTTTTGTGGGGCGCACCTTGTCCGTTAGAAAGATTCGCTTTTCGAAGGTGCAAAACAGACCGTAACGTTAGAAAAAGGGGGGAGCCGTGTGAAAAAAACGCTCTTTGTTTTGTCAATTTCATATCTGTTTTTCACGGCTTTGCTTCTTCTTGCCTCATTTGTCGGCTCGATGAATGCCTCGCTCGGAAAGGCGGTGTATTCGCTTGCCTTTATCGTCACGATAGCGGGAACGTCGTATATCTTCCGCTCGGGTGAGCGGCTCTCGCTTTCGCTCGGTTTTTCGCGCACGGGTGCGCTCGCTGCGATAATTTTTACGGCTCCGTTTATTCTGCTAGCGTTCGTTTTGTCATTTCTAACGTCGCTTTTGCTCGGGACTATCGGATACGAGGTGCCCGCGATGGACGTTGGAGAAAACCTTTTCTTTGCAATATTTTTCCACGCGGTTTGCCCCGCGGTGCTCGAGGAGCTGCTCTTTAGATACGTGCCCATTCGTGCGCTCGGTGCAGAGTCGCCGAAAATGGCGGTGATATATTCCGCTATCCTCTTTTCTCTTGCGCACCTCAATCTTTATCAAATTCCCCACGCATTCGTTTCGGGAATTATCCTCGCGCTGATCGTCGCTTGCTGCGGCAGTGTAATGCCCGCAATCGTCATTCATTTTCTCAATAACCTTGCCTCGATTTTGTGGCAAAGCTATTCGGAAAGCGCGCCGTTTCGCGTTGCGTTTATATTGGTGCTCTTCCCCCTCGCGCTTCTCTCGGCGCTCGCCGCAATTCTTTTTCGAAAGAAAATCAGGGCTGCCTTGGCACCCGCGCTCGCAGATAAAACGAAATTCATTCTCACCCCCGCGCTTGCGGTGTATGCCGTCATAACAGTCGCACTCTCATTCCTTTAAGGGCGAAGGCAACACGGCAAAAAAGGGTATTCTAAATAAAACGTCATAGAAACCGAAAGCAAGTCCGCTCCAAAGGGGCAAAGCCAAGACGTGCCTTTTCAAAAGCGTCATAGAGAAACCTTAAAACATCGGAGATAACTATGGAAAACGAAGAGCTTTACATAAAAGACGAGGAATATATGCGCGAGGCTATGCGCCTTGCAAGCGCCGCCGCTGATATTGACGAGGTGCCCGTCGGCGCACTCATAGTCAAGGACGGTGAGATTATCGCCTCGGCACACAATCTGCGCGAAACGAATAAGTGCGCCACCGCACACGCGGAGCTTCTCGCAATCGAAGAGGCTTGCCGCCGCCTTGGCGGTTGGAGATTGCCGGGTGCAACGCTTTACGTAACGCTTGAGCCGTGCGCTATGTGCGCGGGAGCAATCATAAACTCAAGGATAGAGCGCGTGGTATTCGGTGCGAGCGATATTCGCTTCGGTGCGCTCGGCTCGCTTATCGACCTCTCCGAGATAGGACTCAACCACAAGCCCGAGGTCAGACGCGGGGTTTTGCTCGATGAAACGAAAAACCTCCTTTCCGCATATTTTAAGGGTAAGCGGGCGAAAAAGGAAAGCACGCAAAGGTGCGCGGCAGGGACCGCAAACGAGGGCGCGGCTCCAGAGGAAAATATAACTGTTGACAACTAAATATTTATATGTTAAAATACATAAAAATAAAGTACTTGCCAGGTTTGGAGAAAAAATATGAAAAAGGAATATCTCGAATGCGGAAAAATTTGCTCTCCCCACGGTATTCGCGCTGCCGTTAAGGTTGAATCCTATTGCGACAGCCCCGCCGTGCTTGCAAAGCTCAAAAGGGTTTACCTTGAGAGAGCTGGCTCATACGAGGAGCGCGAGGTGAAAAGTGCCTCGGTCGGCGATAGATTCGTTATAATGCAGCTTTCGGGAATTGACTCCCGCGAGGACGCGCAAGCGTATAAGAACAGACTGATTTTCGCGCGCCGCGAGGATATTCCGATTCCAAAGGGCAGGGTGCTTATTGCCGATATGATAGGTCTTGACGTTATAGACGCGGACACGGGCAGAGTATACGGCACTCTCACGGAGGTAAACGACGGAGTCAGAAGTCAGCTTTACACCATAAAAACAAAAAGCGGCGAGGTGCTTTTTCCCGCCGTTAAGGAATTCATAGAGGAGATAGACGTCGAGAGAGGTGTGTTTATACACACTATCCCCGGATTTTTTGAAGATGAGATTTGACGTAATGACGCTCTTTCCCGAAATGGTTTCGTCGGTGCTCGGTGAAAGCATAATCGGCAGAGCGCAAAAGGCGGATATCATTGAGGTTAGATGCCACAATATCCGTGACTATTCAAATAACAAGCACAGAAAAACAGACGATACCCCCTATGGCGGCGGCGTCGGAATGCTTATGACCTGCCAGCCGATATACGATTGCTATCGCAGTATAAAGGACGAAATTGGTGAGGAGTGCCGCACCCGTGTCATTTATATGTCCCCAAAGGGCAGAATTTTTAACCACGGGATAGCACGCGAGCTTTCGGAGTACGATAACCTCATTTTCCTTTGCGGACATTATGAGGGCGTTGACCAAAGAATAATCGACGAAATCTGCGACGATGAGATTTCAATAGGCGATTACGTCGTAACGGGCGGTGAAATCCCCGCTTGTATAGTTATAGATGCGGTTTCCCGTCTTGTCGGCGGAGTCCTCGCGGACAGTGAATGCTATGAGGGCGAGTCGGTCGCAAGCGGACTTCTCGAATATCCGCAGTACACAAAGCCGCGCGAGTTTCTTGGCAGAGAGGTGCCCGAGGTGCTTCTTTCGGGCGACCATAAAAAGATAGACGATTGGCGGCTTTTGCAGTCCGTCAAAATCACATCGGAGCGCAGACCCGATATGCTCGTCGGACGCGAGGAGCTTTTGGAGCTTCTTTCGGATAACCCGAAGCCAAAGAGAAAAAAGAAGTTGGGTGCGGGGGCGTGTTAAGTTTTTAACATCAAAATCCACCCCAAAGAATAGAAAATCTCGCAAAGAGAGGAGATATAATGCGCAGAAATTCAAAATTAAATAATTTTGCGGAGCGCTTTGCAAGCAGTAACTTTTTCGGTTGCTATGACGTAAAGGGCATTTCGGCAAAAAATGCGCGCGCCTTTTCAAGCGGCGGCGCGGCAAGGGCGATTCGCTTTATATCCCGTCTTCTTGCCTACACACCGATGAGAGTCTACGGCTTTGCCGCTCTCACGTTCGGACTTTTAACGATAGTTCTTCACCTCGGAGAATATTATTTCCTTGATAACCCGCAGGTTGAAGCCGCCTCTCTTATTCTCGGTGCGGCATTCTCGCTTCTTTCGATATTCTTGCTTATATCCGATAAGCCTATCTGTATAGCGCTGCAAAGCTTCAAGGTCACCGACTTTATCTTCTTCGAGTTCTTCCTAATCGGCAGAATGAGAAAAAAGACGGACGAGCGCGGGCTTCCCATGATTTTGGGTATAGCGTTCGGATTTTTGCTTGCGGTAATCGGATTTTTCGCGCCCACTCTCTACGTTTCTCTCGTCGTCTTGGGCATACTCTTTGCGTCAATCGCAATGATTTCTCCCGAGTTCTGCTTTATCTCGTCAATTCTTATCTCGCCTTATGCAACCCTCATTCCTCATTCCTCGGGGCGTCTAGCGGCGCTCTCGATTTTAACGCTCCTATCCTTTGCGCGTAAGGTCGTTGTCGGAAAGAGAGTTTATTCGGTTGAGATATACGACGTTCTTATTCTTCTTCTAACGGTTGCGGTGCTTCTCGCGGGAGTCGTTCTCGGCGGCGGAGCTTCAACCGAGCCTGCCCTCGGTATTATCTGTCTCTTGCTAGGGTATATCCCCGCGGCAAACCTCGCGGTCAACCGCCGCCTTTGCGACGCTATCGTTGCCGCCGTGGTCATCTCCTCAATTCCCTCGGCGCTCTATGCGGCAGTGTCCTACGTTGTAAGGCTCGTGCAGAACAGCCGTTCCGCATCTCTTGCTTGGTTTTCGAGCGTTGAAGCGCTTTCGGCATATCTTTGCGTTGCGCTTATCATTTCAACGTATATGTTTTTCGAAAAGCGCCATAAATTCAAAAAGGTTCTCTGTCTTTTTGCCGCGTTTGTCAATGCGCTTGCGCTTATCTCAACGCAGCATCTTGAATTGACGGTTGCATTTCCGATTGTCCTCTTGGCATTCGTTATCATTAGGTCGAAGAGAATGCCCAAGATTCTTCTTCTCGCGCTTCTCCTTATCCCCTATGCGATTCTGTTCTTGCCGAGCGGTGCGCTCGACGTTATTTCAAAATATCTGCACGCAAGTCCCAACCTTTCCGAAATCAGCGAGTCGGTAATCAAGTCGGCGGAGCTTTTCCGCGATAATTTCCTCTTGGGAATCGGCGCAAATCCCCTCGGGGAGGCCGCATGCGGCACGTATTTATCGGTTGCTTGCCGCTTCGGAATAATATCGGCAGTCGTGCTTTTCCTCATAGTCTTGATGAGAATTATTCACCTGAACGCATACACTCGCTTCTTCTCAAGCACGCTCGTCGGCTTCCACGTTGAAATGGCGGTGCTTGCCCCGCTTGCGATGCTGCTTATCGGCTCTTACGCAAATATTTTCGAGGATTTGAATATGGTTTATTTCTTCGTGGTTATTTTCGGTATGGGAAGCGCGGCTATGCGTATCTCGCGCAAGGAGCGCGACCTTCTCGGAAGCTACTACAGAGATTCTCGTAGCATAAGCTCCTCGGCAATAGATATAAATTTAAAATAGAAATTTTGTGTTATTTTCATAAAAACTTTGGGATAAATTTAAAAAAGGTATTGATTTTTAAAAATTTATTTGTTATACTGTAAATATACAATACTCCAAGGAGATAGAGTTAATGATTTCTCGTGACGTTACAATAAAGAATACCGTTGGGCTTCACGCTCGCCCCGCAACCTTCTTTATTCAGAAGGCAAATTCTTATAAGAGCTCAATTTGGGTTGAAAAGGAAGATTGCAGAGTTAATGCAAAGAGCCTTCTCGGCGTGCTTTCTCTTGGTATCACCAAGGGCATGACAATAACGCTTATTGCGGACGGTGTTGACGAATCTGCCGCAGTTGACGGACTTACTTCACTTGTAGACAGCGAATTTGCAGAGTGCTGATTTGCTTTGTATAATAAACGGCGCATAGCCGTTGTGTTTCCTTTGCAGTTTCGGCGGCAAGGCGAATGCAACGGCTATGCGCCGTTTGGTTTTAGCGCAATTTGCGCCATAAGAAAAGAAAGCATAGCTAAACCAAGCAAAAAAACGCACGGCAAAAGCAAAACCGCAAGCCAAACCGAAAAACGCAAAACAAAACAAAAGAAAAACAAAAGGAGGGGAAGGGTATGACGCAGATAGAAAAGCTGCGCCAAAAGGCGAATTCATTACCAACAGAGCCGGGTGTCTATATAATGAAAGACTCTCTGGGTGCAGTCATATACGTCGGAAAATCGAAAAAGCTCAAAAACCGCGTAACGAGCTATTTTGTCGGAAAAAGCCATAGCTATAAAACCGATAAAATGGTCAGCCGAGTTGCAGATTTCGATTACATCGTCTGCAAAACCGAGATTGAAGCCCTAACC
>JAGBUD010000025.1 GCA_017630995.1 Clostridia bacterium | reverse complement strand
TCGTTAATTATTTTGTAAACGGCTTCAAAATCCGAATTTCCTATAGCAACTATAAGCTCGTATGCCGTATTTCTATCCCCCGTACCGAGCGAGGTGGCAACGAAATCAGCGTCAATATGAACCTTTGAACCCGCACAAAGCTCAAGGAGGCTGACTGCATCACGCATACCGCCGCGAGCGGCTCTTGCAATAAGTCTGGCACCGTCTTCGCCGAGGTCGATCTCCTCAGATTTTGCAATCTTCATAAGTCTTGAAACTATTATATCCGAGCTTATGCGGCGAAAATCGAATCTTTGACATCTTGAGACTATAGTGGTGGGCAATTTATGAAATTCGGTTGTTGCCAATATAAAAACAACGTACTGCGGCGGCTCCTCAAGGGTTTTGAGAAGGGCGTTAAACGCCGCACCCGACATCATATGAACCTCGTCTATTATATAGACTCTGTACTTTAAGAGCGCGGGAGTAAAGCTTATTTCGTCTTTAAGATTTCTGACGTTATCAACACCGTTATTACTTGCGGCGTCCATTTCGATAACGTCGGTTGCGATTGCTGAATCTATCGAACGGCACGCCTCGCATTTATTGCAAGGATTTCCGTTTACGGAGTTTTCGCAGTTTATGGCTTTTGCAAGGATTTTCGCGCAGCTCGTTTTTCCCGTTCCTCTTGAACCGCAGAAAAGATATGCGTGCGACACTTTATCGTTTGCAACTTCGTACTTTAAGATGTCGGTTATTCTCTCTTGACCGCAAACGTCATCAAAATCAACAGGACGCCATTTGCGATAGAGTGCCTTATAATCTGCCACAGCTACTACCTCCGAAAAAATAAAAGAGCGCAGCGGTATACTTATGTTATCCGCATACGCACTGATTTGCTATTTCGATACGTCGGATAGAACCATACACCTCTCCGTCGAAATACTCTTACACACGTTAACCGCCTCGTCTGCTCCAAACAGGCACCCCTGCGGCACACCCGATAAACCGCTTAATGCTGCTTGGTTCCCCACCTGACATGGTTCACGGCCTCGAATTGCGCAAGACCCATTCTTCAACACAAAAGAAAACGGCGCAGACTGCACAAGAGCAGCCCTTGGGAGAGGAATTGACCCCTGCTATAGCGGATTTCAGGTACAAGGCACCGCTACTTCCCCGGCTGGTATGGCTCCACCCGACGCATCGAAATGAGTTTAGCTTTTATATTATAGCAAATATTTTTTAAAATTGCAATAGCTTTTTAAATTTTTAAGGTTAATAAAAATCAACGCTCGACCTTATACAACAAGACCACCGCTGACGTTCAAAACGTCACCCGTGATAAAAGACGCGGCATCGGAGGCGAGAAAGAGCGCCGCTTTTGCAACCTCATCGACATTTCCGATTCTCATAAGCGGTGTTTCTTCACATATAATCGCCTTATCCTCGGGAGAAAGAGATGCGTTCATATCGGTGTCTATAAGCCCGGGGGCGATGGCGTTTACCGTGACGTTGCTCGGGCCGACCTCCTTTGCAAGTGCTTTGGTAAATCCTATAAGCGCCGCCTTGGTTGCGGAATAACAAACCTCGCACGAGGAGCCGACGATTCCCCACATGGAAGACACGTTTATGATACGCCCGTATTTATTGTTTATCATCGTTTTCAAAACTCTTTTTGAATACAAAAAAGCAGCGTCAACATTTACCGAAAACATATGCTTCCAATCATTCGATGACATATCGGTAATCAAAGAGAATTGCCATTCTGCCGCATTATTTATCAGTATATCGACATTTCCAAGCTTTTTTTCAACAATATCAACTGCAGACTCTATTTCCGATTCGAGCGCACAGTCCGCACAGATTGCGAGCGCTCCCGTTTCCTTTTCGAGAGTGGCTGCCGCAGTCTTGGAATTCTTATAAGTAAAGGCAACGTTATACCCTTCATTTTTAAAGAGGCGAACCATTGCCGCGCCGATTCCGCGCGAGCCGCCCGTTATCAATACAGTTTTCATTTTCATTTCCTTATCGGTTATTATACCTAAATTATAATATCAAAATACCGCATTGTCAAGAAAAATATTGACCTTTAATGCAAGGTGAGATATAATATATTTACATTTGAGGTAAACTTATGATTTTGATTATTAACAAGAACAAAGAAAACGCCATTGCCTTTTCGGATATGTTTTACTATATGGGCGTTCTTGCAAAGGCGGCAACTGCGCGAGAAGCATTTTCCTTTTTCGGAGAAGGATTCAGCGCTGCTCTCGTGTTTTTACACGAAGATGACAAAAACACCGTGGAGCTGATTTTAAGGCTTCATACAATATCGCCTACGTTCCCGATTTTCACGGTTGGAAATCCGCCAACCGAATGCAAGAATGCCATTGCACATTCCTTTGAGAGCAACACGTTTGCACCGGCAATTCTTTCAAAAATCATCGAATACGCAAAGGAAAACGAGCTGCGCACTCCCGGAGAATACCGACTTGCAGGATTAGATGCTTGCAGAGATATAGGCACGCCAAGATATTTTGACTCTCCGATTCATTTTACGAGAACGGAGCTTATGATAATTCGATATCTTATAAGAGCATATCCCAGCTTTGCTTCTCCCGATGAAATACTGCGCTTTGCATACAGAGAATCAAGACTTCCCGAGGCGGCAAACGTTAAAACCCACATTTCTATAATCAACAAGAAATTCAGAGATTTATTTGAAAGAAATCTCATCGAGGCGCAATTCGGAAAAGGATACAGAATTATAACACCCGAAACAATTTTTGAAAACATCTGAAAAACATGAAAACGCGACAAGCCTTCAAGCATATACTTAAAAAAATGCTTGGAGGCTTTTATGTTTGACGTGACGCGCATACTTTTGAAATTCGTTTCGCTGGTTTTGGGAATTTCGCAATCTCAAAACTTCCCGCCTCCGCTTTCGGCAGAGGAAGAACGGGAGCTTTTTTTGAAAATGCAAGGCGGGAGCAAATCTGCGAGGGCTAAAATAATTGAGCACAATATGAGATTGGTTTCACACATAATAAGGAAGTATTATTCCTCGTACGGATATCAAGACGAGCTGATATCAATAGGCAGCTTTGGGCTGATAAAGGCGGTTGATTCATTTAAAAGCGACGTTGGCACAAGATTTGCAACCTATGCCGCGCGGTGCGTTCAAAACGAAATTCTTATGTATTTTAGGGCTCAGAAAAAATGCGGCTGCGAGGTTTCGATAAATGAAACCATCGACATTGACAAGGACGGAAATCCCCTCACCTATCTTGACGTTATAAGCACAGACGACAC
>JAGBUD010000024.1 GCA_017630995.1 Clostridia bacterium | reverse complement strand
GGAGGACATGACGGTTATCGCATTCGTTGGCTTTATATCCAATCTCGCGGCGTCACTATTCTTTGCTATTGCGAAAATGAGAAAGGAACCCACAGATGAATAACAAGCTTGAGCTTGGACTTATGGAGTCAGAAGCGGTGATGAAAAAGGGCGGACTTGCGCTCGTCAACAACGTTGGCAAGGTGATTGCGGGAATAACCCTTTTCGTTGCGGCGCTCGTTACCTTTACCGATATAACCTTTGCGGATTTCAGGGCGGAGAGCTTCACGACCTCGGCAATAATGCTCATACTTGCCTCATACCTTATGTACTTTTCACTTGAGGACGCCGGTGAGCAGCTATGCGAGGAGGGTGAGGAATACGTTACGGCAAGAAAGCTATACGAGGCAGAGCGCGACAAGATATGCGGCGAGGACATCGAGGCGCTGCGCAATTTCTGCTTCGAATATTCAAAGCACGACCTTAAATACCGCCAAAAAAACTACTTAATTTCGCACGGACTATCGCTTTCCGACCTCGAAAAATATCGCACGGGTGAGGTCTTTACTAAAAAACAGCGCCGCGCGCTGAAGATTGCGGACAAGATGAGGGCGGTTTCACTCACGCCCCGCCAAGTTCTTACAAAGGAGCGCACCGCAACGAAAAGCGAGCTTCAAAACCCCGAAAAAAGACGCCTTTTTCGACTTATTATGCGCCTTATTCCCACAACGGTTGGTATGACCGTTACGGTTTCGGTTATGCTTACCGCAAAGGAGGGGCTCGACGCGGGCACGGTTATCGAGGGGATACTGAAGCTTTCCACACTGCCCGTCGTTGGCTTTCGCGGTTATTCAAACGGATATTCCTTTGTGAAGAAATCCTGCATACCTTGGCTCGAAACGAAGCGCAGAATACTTGAAGCCTTTAACAAAGAAAATTCAAAGGCACACGCGTCTTGACTTTGCGCGCATATTGTGGTAAAATTCAAGTATAAAATATTTTAAGGGCGAATCGGCAGTTGATATTCGTTTTTTTGAAGGGAGGGGATAAAATGAGATACGACGATAGCGTTGATATAATATTCATATCGTCGCGCGAGATGGTTTCAACCGCGCGCAGAAAAATATCCACCTCCCTCCCCATTGATGCAGACGAGCCGACGTCAACCCATCAAAAATTACACACGGGGTCGGGGAGCGAAAGCTTCCCCGACCTTTCCTACACCTTTTTCCTCGACGAATACACGTTCACCGTGGGCAGCTTTTCGGAGGAGATCGGTGAGGGCGAAATACAAAAGACCGTGACCGTTGACACCTGCCCGAAAAGACCGAAAAAGGAGGTCTTGGCGCAAGCGAGGGGCGAGGCTTTTCTTGCCGCTTATGCCTTGGCAAAAAAAGAGGGGCTCGGCTCGGTTTTGATTAATTTCACCTACAAAAACCCCGATTATGCCGAGGAATTTTGCACCTCGGAAACGGTTGATATAAAGACTCTTCAGAAATTCTTTTCAAGGTGCGCCGATGCAATAAAGGAATACGCACGCCCCGAAATAGAGAGAGTTACAAAGCGACTCCCATATATGAAAAAAATCAAATTCCCCTTTGAAAAAACGCGTGACGGACAGGGTGATTTGGTGCGCGAGGTATATAAAAACATCGCACGGGGTGGCACATTGTTCATTTCCGCACCCACGGGAACGGGAAAAACCGTTTCCACCCTTTTCCCCGCAATTCGCGCGATGGGCGAGGGAAAATGCGACAAGGTTTTCTATTTTACACCAAAAACGACGGTTGGCGCGGCGGCGTCCGAGGCTATCTCCACCCTTTCGGGCGAGGGGGCGAATATTCGCACCGTTATACTCTCCGCAAAGGAGAAGCTATGCGAAAGAAAGGTTGTCTGCCGCGAAAATCGCACGCTTTGCACGAACTCGCGCCACAACAACCTATCCGAAGCGGTTTTATACCTCTACGGGCTTTCCGAGGCTATCGTTACACCCGAAATAATCTGCGACGCGGCACGCAAAAGCGGGGTTTGCCCTTATGAGCTTTCGCTCTCTTATGCGGAGCTATGCGACGTGGTTATACTCGATTTCAACTATCTTTTCGACCCCGCAGTTTATATAAGACGCTTCTTTTCGGAGCATAGAGAATACGCCTTTCTCATCGATGAGGCGCACAACCTGCCCGACAGAGCGAGAGAGATGTTTTCCGCCTCTACTAGCGAAAAGGAAATGATTATACCCGCTCTTGCCCCGATTTTAGGCGAGCATTCCCAAACCAAGAGCGCATCGAGGATTGCAACAGCCCGCCTTGCCGAGATATTTATGCCCTACCTCAAGGACAACGTTACGATAGACGAGGGCGGCGAGAGCGCAGCAGCGGCGCACCTTTCCGAAATTCCGAGCGAGCTATACTCTGTCTTTGCCGAGCTGATACCGACGGTTGAGGAGGAGATATTCAGAAACCGCGCGGCAGAGGACTCCGAAAAGGACGCAAGGCTCACGCTTCTGCGAGAATACTACTATAAGCTCAAGGGCTTTTACGACGCGATGGTGCGCTTTGACTCCTCATACGAGCTTTTCGTTTTCCTAAACGGAAACGAGGTCAGCCTACGCGCGTTTTGCATAGACCCCGCAAACGAGATTTCAAGGCGGCTTTCCCTTGGCGGCAGTACGGTTTTCTTTTCGGGCACGCTCCGCCCCATTCACAACTACAAATCGGTGCTTGGCGGCGACCGCACGGCGAAGGTCATGGAAACAGAATCCCCGTTTGACTCGGGACAAATCTCGGTTAGCATTATGGACAAGATAAGCACGCGCTTTTCGGAAAGAGAGCGGACACTGCCCGCAGTTTGCCGCGCGATAGCTGCAACCGTTTCGGCACGGCGCGGAAACTATATGATATTCTCACCCTCCTTTGCCTACTCCGAGGCTCTTGCAAAGGTATTTTCGAGAAAATACCCCAAAATCAAGGTTTTATCTCAAAAGAGAAATATGAGCGACGAGGAAAAGGCAGAATTCATCGAGCAGTTCAAAAAGGAGGAGGCCGGATACCTCATCGGATTTTCGGTGCTTGGCGGCATTTACTCCGAGAGCGTTGACTTTTCGGGCGAGAGCCTTATCGGCGCCGTTATCGTTGGAATAGGAATGCCCGCACTCACCTACGAGAGAGAGGCGATGACCGCCTACTATCAGGATAGATTTGAGGAGGGGCGCCAATTCGCCTACATCTACCCCGGAATAAACAAGGTTATGCAAGCGGCGGGAAGAATTATCAGAACGGAAACCGACCGCGGCGTTATCGTTCTTATCGACGACAGATTCGACGACCCGCTTTACAAAAAGGTTATTCCAAAGCTCTGGGCGGACATGGCGTACATCGCCGACCCCAAGGAGCTGCGCGAGCGGCTTGACGGCTTTTGGAAAAAGGCAGACGAGGAGAGCGAAGAGTAATAT